>NZ_JBSXON010000062.1:0-94715 GCF_056859475.1 Halopseudomonas sp. L-58 | reverse complement strand
GCCCGGCTGTACCGAAAGAGCCACAACACCGGCGCGCAGCTGAGTTACATGGGGCATGTGCTGATGGAACACCGCAGTGGCCTGGTGCGCAGTGCTCATGTGACTCTGGCCGGTGGCCGTGGCGAACGCGAAGCCGCGCTGACGATGCTGAGCAAGCTGGGTGGTCGCCGTCGCCGCACCTTGGCTGCGGACAAGGCCTACGACACGGCAGACTTCGTGGCCGCCTGTCGTGCCCTCGGCGTGACACCGCATGTGGCGCAGAACACCAATGGTCGGCGCAGCGCCATCGACGGCCGTACCACGCGCCATGCTGGCTATGGACTGAGCCTGAAGATTCGCGCCTGGATCGAAACCCACTTCGGCTGGCTCAAGGCGGCGGCAGGCCTGCGCCAGGTGAAGCAACGCGGACTTGAGCGTGTCGACGCGCTGTTCCAGCTGGCCATGGCGGCAAGCAACCTGGTGCGCCTGCCGAAGCTGCTGGCTACAGGCTCAATGGCATGAGCGCGTTGACGGGGAAGGTGCGCCTGGAGCACGCCAAATCGGGCTATTTCCATCGATTGGCACCCTAAACGGGAAGTAAACGAGCGCGACCGCTGCTGCCAGAAGCAGTGGACGTAATCATCGCGGCGAATTTCAACAGGCTGCTAACGCGACTTCTTTCCTTTCTTGCGCTTCTTGCCACCGGCCTTGCCAGACGGCAACGGCAGCGCCCGGGAGAACGCATCACGCATAGCCTCCAGGCGAGCATCGTGGATATCGTGAATGCGTTGACGACGCGCCTCGGCAAAGTCGATTACAGCAGGGGTGTCATGTTTATCTGTCATCGCTTGACCTTCACGGACGATGTTTAGAGCCATCAGACTAGCATCGCCTCAGACTTCGATGTCAACCAGCAACCCCTTCTTTGGCAGATCCAGCTCGCGTTCCTCCGGCGGCTGCTCCTGCAGGGTATGCACGCGACGGCGACGACGACGGCGGTCCGGCCAGCGCCCCTTGTCCTGACGGCGACGCTCAACCTGCTCAGTTGTGGCGTCGTGCACGGGCTCGGTGGCCGCGGACGGCTTGACCTCTGTTTTGGCCCTGAACGCATCATTTTGCGCTCCTGCAGGCGGCAAACCCGGAATCAGCATGATTGTTGAACCTCATCGCCCGGACGCCGGATTTCCAGCGTCAACACACACCACGTTTACAATGGTTATCGACTGTCAGACCAATAGGTTTACCCCTGTACTGTGTCATTGCGCACAAAACTGAGCAATTTTTAATCAATGCAAGATGTTCAGACCGACCGGATCGGCGCAACACCGCGGTTTCGGGTACCCGGGCGATCGGGTAATATATGCGCCCTTTTTTGCACCACCAGGAGAGCGGCATGACAGGTTTTACCCCCGGACAACGCTGGGTCAGCGACAGCGAATCGGAACTGGGTCTCGGTACGGTACTGTCGCAGGACGCCCGCCTGGTAGTCATGCTCTTCCCCGCCAGCGGCGAAACCCGCCACTACGCGCTGCGTAACGCGCCGCTTACCCGCGTGCGTTTCAGTCCGGGCGACAGCATTACCCACCACGAAGGCTGGAGCATGATCGTCAGCGACGTGGTCGAAGAGGATGGTCTGCTGGCCTACGCCGGCCTGCGGGACGACGGCACCCCGGCCGCCTTTGCCGAAACCATGCTGGACAATTTCATTCAGTTCCGGCTGGCCAGCGATCGTCTGTTCGCCAGCCAGATCGACCCCCTGCCCTGGTTCAGCCTGCGCTTTGAAAGCCTGCGCCATTTCTGCCGCATCCAGCGCTCGCCGCTGCTTGGCCTGGCCGGAGTACGCACCCAACCGATCGGCCATCAGCTGCATATCGCCCGCGACGTTGCCGACCGCATGGCGCCACGCGTGCTGCTGGCTGACGAAGTGGGGCTGGGCAAAACCATCGAAGCCGGCCTGGTCCTGCATCGCCAGCTGCAGACCGGCCGCATCCGTCGCGTGCTGATCGTCGTACCGGAGAACCTGCAGCATCAATGGCTGGTCGAGATGCGCCGTCGCTTCAATCTGGAGTTCGCACTGTTCAATGCCGACCGCTGCAACGGTGCCGAAAACAACCCCTTCGAGGAGGCCCAGCTGGCATTGGTCGCGCTGGAGTTCCTGCTGGAAAACGACAAGGCACGGGACTACCTGGACCAGTCCGACTGGGACATGCTCATTGTCGATGAAGCGCATCACCTGGTCTGGCACGAAGAGCAGCCAAGCGAAGAGTACACACTGATTGAAGGCCTTGCCCGGCGCACACCGGCGGTACTGTTGCTGACAGCGACCCCGGAACAACTGGGCCAGGCCAGTCACTTTGCCCGTCTGCGTCTGCTTGACCCGGACCGCTTCCACAGCCTGGAAGAGTTCATCAGGGAAACCGAGCGCTACCAGCCCGTTGCCGAGGCGGTACAGCACCTGCTTGAGGAAGACCAGCTGAGCGCCGAAGACAACGCCGCCATCTCCGGCTGGCTGGGCGACAGCGCCACCGGCCTGCTGGATAGCGTGAGCAAGGGCGGCCCTGATGCCACCGCCGCCCGCGAGAGCCTGATCCGCCAGCTGCTGGACCGTCACGGCACCGGGCGCGTGCTGTATCGCAATACCCGCGCTGCGATCTCCGGTTTCCCGGAGCGTCAGCTGCACGCCTACCCGTTGCCCTGCCCCGAGCAATATCAGGATCTCGAGGGCCAGGCCGCCCTGTATCCGGAGCAGGCGCTGCAGACCGAAGGTGGTGAAACGCCCTGGTGGCAGGCCGACCCGCGGGTCGAATGGCTGATCGACACCCTCAAGCTGCTCAAGCGCACCAAGATTCTGGTCATCTGTGCCCACGCTGAAACAGCACTCGATCTGGAGGACGCCCTGCGTGTGCGCAGCGGGATTCCGGCCTCCGTTTTCCATGAAGGCATGAGCATCATCGAGCGCGATCGTGCGGCGGCCTTCTTCGCCGACGAGGAGTTTGGCGCACAGGTGCTGATCTGCTCGGAAATCGGCAGCGAGGGCCGCAACTTCCAGTTTGCCCACCACCTGGTCATGTTTGATCTGCCAAGCCATCCGGACCTGCTCGAGCAGCGCATCGGCCGTCTCGACCGTATCGGCCAGCAGCACACCATCCAGCTGCATGTGCCCTATCTTGAAGGGACCGCCCAGGCGCATCTGGTCGAGTGGTACGACAGCGCGCTGAACGCCTTCCGCGCCACCTGCCCGACCGGCAATGCCCTGCAGCACCAGTTTGGCAGCGAGCTGCTGCAGCACCTGGACCATCCGCACCAGGACGGCTGGGAAAGCCTGATCGAACGTGCCCGCACGCAGCGTCTGGCGCTGGAAGAGGAGATGCACAACGGCCGTGACCGGCTGCTGGAACTGCATTCGCGCGGTCACAAGGACTCCGAACAGATGCTGGAGACCATCGCCCGTCAGGACAGTGACTTCCAGCTGCCTATTTATATGGAACGCCTGTTCGATGTATTCGGCGTCGACAGCGAGGATCATTCCGACAACGCACTGATCCTGCGCCCGGGCGAACGCATGCTCGATGCCGGCTTCCCGCTGGGTAACGACGAAGGCGTGACCATCACCTATGATCGCGACACGGCCCTGTCACGCGAAGACATGCAGTTCCTCACCTGGGAACACCCGATGCTGCAGGGCGGCATGGATCTGGTGCTGTCCGGCAGCATGGGCAACAGTGCCGTCGGCTTGCTGAAGAACAAGGCCCTCAAACCCGGCACCATGCTGCTGGAGTGTATCTACGTCTGCGAGGCGGTAGCCCCGCGCGCGCTGCAGCTGCAGCGTGTACTGCCGCCCACGCCGATCCGCTGCCTGCTGGATATCAACGGTAACAACCTGGCAGCCAAGGTCAGCTTTGACACGCTGGATTCGCAGGTCGAATCGGTGCCGCGGCAGTTGGCTGTGAAGATCGCCAAAACCCAGCGCGAGCCTATCGAGAAGCTGCTGGGCCAAGGGGAGCAGGCAGCGGCCGCGCAGCATCAGCAGCTGGTTGAAGCCGCACGACAGCAGCTGGGCAACGAGCTGCGCGAAGAGATTGAGCGCCTGAAGGCCCTGCAACAGGTCAACCCGCTGGTCCGCGATGAAGAAATCGGGGCGCTGGAGCAACGCCTGCGTGAGGGTGACCACCTGCTGCAACAGGCCAAACTGCGGCTCGATGCGATTCGCGTTCTGGTGGCTGGCTAAGGGCGGATCCGGCTGGCGCCGAAGCCGCTCAGGAGGCGGTCGGCACCAGACAGAGCAGCCCCAAAAAGCGCTGCAGGGCATCGCGCTGGGCCGTCGCATCACGCCGGCCCAGCTCTATCAGCTCGCGGGTGTAATCCGCTTCAAACAGCAGATAACTGACCACGCTGCCGCCTGATGCCCGGGTTGCACCGCTGCCGCGCAGGAAGGCCCGCAGGGAGCGAGGCAGCAGCTTGCGATGCCTGGCCGCGATCACATCCAGCGGTTCGCTCGGCGAAATGATCTGTACCTCAACCTGACGTACCCCCCTGCCCGACTGCCGTGCAGCGCTTGGCAGGTAACCGGCAAGCCGATTCATCCGGTCCAGCAGCTCGACATCCGCTTCAAGATTATCGACAAAGGTACTGTTCAGCAGATGCCCGCCGATCTGCGCCAGCGTTGGCGGCGCAGCAGCCCGCAGGCGCGGCCCGCGTCGCCCGCCTGGAGGGTCGGCCAGATTGTCCGACACACCGATCACCAAAACCTTGTTGGCACCCAGATGCAGCGCCGGGCTGATGGGCGCCTGCTGGCGCACAGCCCCATCGCCGAACCACTCGCGGTTGAGCAGAACCGGGGGAAATACCAGCGGA
Source organism: Halopseudomonas sp. L-58 (assembly GCF_056859475.1). Classification (NCBI taxonomy): domain Bacteria; kingdom Pseudomonadati; phylum Pseudomonadota; class Gammaproteobacteria; order Pseudomonadales; family Pseudomonadaceae; genus Halopseudomonas; species Halopseudomonas sp. L-58. The sequence continues at coordinate 89,882 of NZ_JBSXON010000062.1, read as the reverse complement.
ATGGCCGACGACGCCATCAGGTGCTCCAGCCCCAGCCGCGTCTGCACACCTACCCGACGGTGCCGCGACCAGGGCGCGATCCGCTCGCGGCCCTGATAGAAATTGACCGACTCGGCCGACTGATAGCCAAATGCACTGACCGATACCGCCTGCAGCAGGCCGGCCTGCAGCGCCTCATCAATCCGGCCAAAGTGCAGGGTGCGCTGCAGCAGAGCGCGCAGCGGAGCATTGTCCAACAAGGCGGTTGGTTGCTTGCTCGGAAAACCAAGCAGGTTGGCCTTGGTCCAGCGCCAGGCCTGAGCAGTCACCCCCGGCCAGTCGGTGCGGTACACCTGATCACAGTGAAAACCGGACCACACCGCATCCAGCCGACTCACCCCCTCAGCAAAATGCTGCGCATGGGTCGCCAGCGCCAGCGCATTGATGGCGCCCGCAGACGTGCCGCAGATGACCGGAAAGGGGTTCGCCGCGCCCTCCGGCAACAGCTCGGCGATGACCGACAGTACGCCGACCTGATAGGCCGCACGGGCACCGCCTCCAGACAGGATCAGCCCGGCGCAATCACTGCCGATGCGCGGATTCATCAGCTGCGCCGTGCCCGGCGCTTGCGCCGACGCCGCTTGGCATACGGCCGGCTTTGCCCTTCAGGCCGCGTCTTGAAGCGGCGATGCACCCACATGTATTGCTCAGGCTGCTCACGCACAGCCTGCTCAACCCACTGATTGATGCGCAGTGCGTCCGCGGTCTCGCTTTCGCCGGGAAAGTCAGTCAGCGGCGGATGCACGCTCAGCCGGTAGCCCTGTCCGTTTGGCAGCCGGGTCTGGGTAAAGGGCACCACCAGTGCCTTGCCCAAGCGGGCAAAGGTACTGGTCGCGGTAACGGTCGCCGCTTCAACCCCGAATAACGGCACAAAGACACTGGCCTTACGGCCGTAGTCCTGGTCCGGCGCATACCAGATTGCCCGGCCGGTGCGCAGCGAACGCATCATGCTGCGCACGTCCTCGCGCTCCACCGCCTTGGCATCAAGATTGTGCCGCTCGCGGCCCCGGCGCTGCACAAAATCAAAGGCCGCGTTGCGATGCTCACGGTACATGCCATCGATGGTTACCGCCTGCCCCAGCAGGGCAGCACCAATCTCCAGAGTGGTGAAGTGCAGCGACATCAGGACCACACCCTTGCCCTGGGCTGCAGCATTGGTCAAATGCTCAAGACCCTCGATATGCGCCAGGCCAGCCAGCCGCTTGCGCGGCCACCACCAGGCCATGGCCATTTCAAACAGGGCGATGCCGTTGGAGGCAAAGTTCTCGCGCAACAGGCGCTCACGCGCAATCTCCGACATCTCGGGAAAGCACAGCGCCAGGTTGGTACGGGCGACCTCACGACGCTCGCCCATGAGATGGAACATGCCCCACCCTACAACCCGCCCCAGAGCCAGGAGCCAGCGGTACGGCAACTGGATCACCAGCCACAGCAGTCCCAGCCCAAGCCAGAGTAACCAGTAACGCGGATGCAGCAATGCTGCAGAAAAGCCCGGCCTTTCCATCAACGGATCCATTCAACGAAAACCCACATTCTATGACCTGAAGCCGCCTGATCGCCAGCCGCGATACCCGAACGACGCCAAAGCCCCGCCAGTCAGACCGAAGCCGGCTTGCGATCAACCGGCTGTATCTATATAAGGAAGCGCAGAACAGCGGGTACGCCCGCGGCCGCTCCGAGCGCCGGGGCGCGCCCCAATTTGCAAACTGGATTGATCATGACTGCTGATACTACCCTCGACCTGCTCGACAACGACCCGGTATTCCACCTCAAGGGCGGCATGCTGACGATGACGCTGGTCGAGCTGATTCGCCTGGCACCGGACCAGTTCGCCCGGCAGCTGGCTGAAAAGGTCGAGCAGGCGCCCAATTTCTTCGTCGACACCCCGGTGGTGATTGCCCTCGACAAACTGAACGAGCCGCTGACCGACCTTACCCTGCGCCACCTGTTGAACCTCTGCCGTGACCACGGCCTGCAGCCGGTTGCCCTGCGCGGCGGCGAGGCGTTCCGCGAGCTGGCTCAGGGCGCCAATATGGTGCTGCTGCCCCCCGGCCGTCAGCGCGAGCGCAGCCTGGATCTGCCTGACCCGCCCCCCAAACCGGCACCGGCACCGGCCGTCGAAATCCCGCCGCCACCGGCCGCCATCGCAGGCAAAATCATCACCGAGCCGGTCCGCGGCGGCCAGCAGGTGTATGCCCGCGGCGGCGACCTGATCGTCATGGCCCCGGTCAGCGCCGGTGCCGAGCTGCTCGCCGACGGCCATATCCACGTCTACGGGCCGCTACGCGGGCGCGCCCTTGCCGGTGTGCAGGGCAACCAGGAGGCCCGTATCTTCTGTCAGAGCCTGGAAGCCGAGCTGGTTTCCATTGCCGGGCAGTACAAGGTGGCCGAAGATCTGCGCAAGAAACAATGGAAGCAGGCCGTGCAGATCAGCCTGGCGGGTGACAGCTTGAAGATCAGCGGGCTTTAACCGATACTGTCGAGCCATTCGGGGGCCCTCTTTCTCTGGTCTGTGACCGAGTTCCGCCGTAGCCATATTCCTTATCACCGCACCGGGAACCAATTGAGTCCGGTGCGCTCCACTATCCAGACAATTTCGACAGGAAGGTCATTTTGGCAAAAGTCATCGTTGTCACATCAGGCAAAGGCGGGGTGGGCAAAACGACCACCAGTGCCGCCATCGGTACCGGACTGGCACTGCGCGGTTTCAAGACCGTCATCGTCGACTTCGACGTGGGCCTGCGTAATCTGGATCTGATCATGGGCTGCGAACGCCGCGTGGTCTACGACTTCGTCAACCTGATCAATGGCGATTCCAATCTGAATCAGACCCTGATCAAGGACAAGCGCTCCGACAACCTGTTCATCCTGCCGGCGTCCCAGACCCGCGACAAGGACGCCCTGACCGTCGAAGGCGTGGAGCGTGTTCTGAACGAGCTGAAGGAAACCTTCGACTACATCGTCTGCGACTCCCCGGCCGGCATCGAGAAAGGTGCTCACCTGGCCATGTATTTCGCCGACGAGGCCGTTGTGGTCACCAACCCGGAAGTCTCCTCCGTGCGCGACTCCGACCGCATGCTGGGTCTGCTCTCGAGCAAATCCCGCCGCGCCGAAAACGGCGAGAAGATCAAGGAAAACCTGCTGCTGACCCGCTACAACCCCGAGCGTGTTGAAAACGGCGAAATGCTGTCAGTGTCAGACGTGGAAGACATTCTCTCCATCCCGCTGCTGGGCGTTATCCCCGAGTCACAGGCCGTTCTCAAGGCCTCGAACCAGGGTATTCCGGTGATCATGGACGAGAAAAGCGATGCCGGTCAGGCCTACAGTGACGCCGTCGAGCGCCTGCTGGGCAAGGATATTCCGCACCGGTTCCTGGAAGCACAGAAGAAGGGCCTGCTGCAGCGCCTGTTCGGAGGGCGTTAATGAGCATTTTCGATTATTTCCGCGATCGCAAGAAGTCGACGCCCGCGTCGATTGCCAAGGAGCGCCTGCAGATCATCGTCGCCCACGAGCGTGGCCAGCGTAATCAGCCGGACTACCTGCCGCAGCTGCAGCAAGAAATCATCGATGTCATCAGCAAATACGTTCCTATCGATCGCGAACAGGTACACGTCGCGCTGGACAATCAGGATGATTGCTCGATTCTTGAACTCAACATCACCCTGCCCGAACGCCCCTGAGCAAGTCGGTGCCGCCCGTCCGGGCGGCACCGCGGATTTCCCATGCCCCTGACCCATATCGGCATCATTCATCAGGATCCGACCTTCCTGATCGTCGACAAGCCGACCCTATTACTGTCTGTCCCCGGCCGCGCCGAGGACAACAAGGACTGCCTGATCACCCGCCTGCAGGAAAACGGCTACCCCGAAGCCCGCATCGTTCATCGACTGGACTGGGAAACCTCCGGCCTGCTGGTCATCGCCCGCAACCCCGACGCCCATCGCGAACTGTCTCGCCAGTTCCATGACCGCGAGACCGAGAAGGCCTATATCGCCCTGTGCTGGGGCCAGCCCGAAGGCGACGCGGGACATATCGATCTGCCGCTGCGCTATGATCCACCCAATAAACCAAGGCACATCGTTGACCACGAACTGGGCAAGCACGCACAGACGTTCTGGCGGGTGCTTGAGCGCCATCAGGACTACTGCCGGGTGGAGCTGACGCCCATTACCGGCCGCTCGCACCAGCTGCGCGTGCACATGCTGGCCATCGGGCATCCGCTATTGGGTGACCGCCTGTACGCCGAGGGAGCCGCACTCGAAGCCTGCCCGCGTCTGGCACTGCACGCCGCGAGACTGACCATCAGCCACCCGGAAACCGGCGAGCGCATGGCATTCGAGAGCCCCTGCCCGTTCTGAACACGGGCCTGAATTCAACCTTGCAGGAGACCGTCATGCAGGACCAACAGCTTCAGGATCTGGCCGATTTCATCGCCAGTTCACCCACCCCCTTCCACGCCACCGCCACCCTGCGCGAACGCCTGATCGCAGCCGGATTTGAAGCACTGAACGAGCGTGAAGACTGGCAGTTGAAAGCGGGTGGGCGCTATCTGGTCAGCCGCAACGACTCCTCGATCATTGCCTTCCAGCTGGGTGCCGAGGGCGCGTTGGCAAGTCGCGGTCTGCGGCTGATCGGCGCACACACCGACAGCCCCTGCCTGCGGGTCAAGCCGCAGCCGGAAAAAGATCAGCAAGGCCTCTGGCAACTGGGCGTGGAGATTTACGGCGGCGCCCTGCTTGCGCCCTGGTTCGACCGCGACCTGTCGCTGGCCGGGCGAGTTACCTTCCGCCGCGCCGATGGTGCGCTGGAAAGTCGGCTGATCGATTTTCAACGACCAATCGCGGTCATTCCCAACCTGGCGATTCACCTCAATCGTGGCGTCAACGACGGTCAGGCGATCAACCCGCAAACCGACATGCCGCCATTGCTGGCACACAGCCTGGAGGCCGGCCGTGACCTGCGCGCCCTGCTGGCGGCCCAACTGCAACAACAGCACCCGGATTGCACCGACATTGCCGTGCTGGACTACGAGCTGAGCTTCTACGACACCCAGCCGCCGGCACAGATTGGCCTTGAGGGTGATTTTTTCAGCGCCGCCCGTCTGGACAACCTGCTGTCCTGTCACGCCGGCCTGCAGGCATTGCTGAACAGCGATGGCGAGCAACCGTGCCTGCTGGTCTGCACCGACCACGAGGAAGTCGGCTCATCCTCCTGCTGCGGCGCCGACGGCCCCTTCCTTGAGGACGTGCTGCGCCGCCTGGTGCCGGACGACGCAGAACGGATTCAGCTGATCCAGCGCTCGCTGCTGGTCTCGGCCGACAACGCCCACGCCGTGCACCCGAACTTCGCCATGAAGCATGACGAAAACCATGGCCCCAAACTCAACGCCGGCCCGGTCATCAAGATCAACAGCAACCAGCGCTACGCCACCAACAGCGAAACCGCTGCGTTCTTCCGCCACCTTTGCGCCAGTACAGACGTCCCGGTCCAGGCCTTCGTCGTGCGCAGTGACATGGGCTGCGGCAGCACCATCGGCCCAATCACCGCGAGCCGTCTGGGCGTGCGCACCGTCGACATCGGCGCACCGACCTTTGCCATGCACTCGATCCGGGAACTGGCCGGCAGCCGCGACCCGGGCTATCTGATTACCGTACTGACCGCGTTCTGCAACAGCGCACAGCTGATCTGAGCCCCCATCACAACAAGCGCTGGCAGACTCCCGCACAACACCACAAAAAAGCCCCAAGCGTCAGCAACGCCTGGGGCTTGTTGTGGCTCGGAGCGCGGACAATCAGTCTTCGCGCACCAGAATCACCTTGCCGACCACCTGATCACGCGCGAGCTCTTCAAACGCAGCAGCCGCATCGGCAAACCCGAAGGTTTTTGCCACCATCGGCTTGAGCTCACCGGATGCGAACTGGGGCATCAGGCGCTGCTCCATGTCGGCCAGCAGGGTGGCCTTGAACTCGGCATCACGGGTGCGCAGGGTTGAGCCGATCAGACTGATGCGCTTGGCCAGCACCTTGGCCAGATCCAGCGTCGCGTCGCGGCCGCCCATCAGACCAATCAGTACCCAGCGCGCATCCAGCGCCAAGAGATCCAGGTGATCAGCAGCGTAGGTAGCGCCGACCGGATCGAGCGCGACATTGAACGGACCAAAATCCTTCAGCGCAGCAATCCCGCCCTGACGCAGCACGCCACCCTCGGCACCCAGTTCAACACAGGCATCCAGCTTGTCCTGACTGCCGACACTGACCCAGCAGGGGTTGCCCTGCGCCTTGCACAGCTGAATTGCCGCAGTGCCCACGCCACTGGCACCGGCGTGAATCAGCACCTTCTCGCCCGGGCGCGCATTGCCCAACACAAACACATTCAACCAGGCGGTGCTGAACACCTCCGGAATGGCTGCCGCCTCGGCCCAGTTCAGGTTGTCCGGCACCGCCAGCAGATGGCGCTGGTCAACCACCACTTCTTCAGCCATACCGCCGCCGGCCAGCAACGCACACACGCGATCACCGATCTTCCAGCGCGCCCCTTCGGTTACCTCGATCACCTCGCCGGCACACTCCAGGCCCAGCACACTGGTTACCCCGGGTGGCGGTGGATACATACCCGCTTTCTGCAGCAGGTCGGCGCGGTTCAAACCGGCGGCCATCACACGAACGCGAACTTCGCCAGGTTTCAGCTCTGCAGCAGGCTGGACCTGCCAGGACAGCTCTCCGCCCTCAGCTTGCAATCCTCTCACGCTACCTCCATAGTTCATTCAATAGTGGCCATACGCGGGAACTCTGCGCTCCCGTCGGAACTCCAAAAGCATACTCTCTCCGGACACGATACCCCAGATGAAAGGTTTCCCTCTCCTGCGCCAGTCCTGTCTCATTGCCCTGCTGAGCTTCAGCGGCAGTGTGCTCTCGGCCGAGCAGAATCAAGCCCTCGACCTCGATTCACTGCAGCCGACCCGGGATCAGGTCATTGCCAGCCTGAATACCGTCGAATTACTGCGCCGCCACCACTACAACCGCATTCGCCTGGACGACGATCTGTCCGCCCAGATCTATGACACCTATATCAAGCAGCTCGACCCCCAGCGCAGCCTGTTTACCCAGCAGGATATCGATGCCTTCGCCGGCAATCGTCTGCGCTTCGACGACCTGCTGAAGGCTGGCGATCTGAGCGTTGGCTTCGCCATGCACAAACGCCAGCTGCAGCGCGTCCAGCAGCGTCTGGCCTTCACCCTGGACCTGATCGACAACAAGCTGGACACGCTTGACTTCAGCAGCGACCAGGAGATTCTGGTTGATCGCGAAGACGCGCCCTGGGTCGCTGACGAACAGGGTCTTGAACAACTCTGGCGCGCACAGGCCAAGGACGAGGTACTGCGCCTGAAGCTGGCTGGCAAGGACATGGCCGGAATCAGGGAGCTGCTGGGCAAGCGTTACCGTGGCCAGCAGATCCGGATCAACCAGACCCGCTCCGAGGATCTGTTCCAGAGCTATATAAATGCCATGGCCCAGGTCTACGATCCGCATACCCAGTATCTCTCGCCGGAGAGCGCCGAGAACTTCGACATCAACATGAGCCTGTCGCTCGAGGGTATCGGTGCGGTACTGCAAAGCGACAACGAATACACCAGGATCGTGCGTCTGGTACCGGCGGGGCCTGCACAGCGCAGCCAACAGCTGGCAACCAGCGACAAGATCATCGGCGTAGCCCAGGGTAACGACGACATGGTCGATGTGGTTGGCTGGCGCCTGGACGAAGTCGTCAAGCTGATCCGCGGCCCCAAAGGCTCGCCCGTGCGCCTGGAAGTCATCCCGGCCAGCAACCCGCCGGGCGATCTGACCAGCAAGGTAATCCAGCTGACCCGCGAAGCGGTCAAGCTGGAGGATCAGGCTGCCAAATCGTCAATCATCACGATCAACCAGCAAGGCCACGATTACCGCATCGGCGTGATCGAGGTGCCCGGTTTTTACATCGACTTCAAGGCCTACCGCCAGGGTGACCCCGACTACCGCAGCACCACCCGTGACGTGCGCCGCCTGCTTGGCGAACTGAGCACCCAGAATGTGGACGGCGTCGTGCTGGATCTGCGTGATAACGGTGGCGGCTCACTGCAGGAGGCAACCGAGCTGACCGGCCTGTTCATTGACCAAGGCCCCACCGTGCAGGTGCGCGACAGCCAGGGTCAGGTTCAGCAACTGGACGACCCGGAAGCCGGTATCGCCTACAACGGCCCGCTGGCGGTGCTGGTCAACCGCCTGTCTGCCTCGGCCTCGGAAATTTTCGCCGGCGCGATGCAGGACTACGGCCGCGCACTGGTCATCGGCGAGTCCACCTTCGGCAAGGGCACCGTGCAATCAATCCAGCCGCTCAACCACGGTGAACTAAAGCTGACCCTGGCCAAGTTCTACCGGGTGTCCGGTCAGAGCACCCAGCACCGGGGTGTGGTACCGGACATCAGCTACCCGTCGCTGCTCGACAGCAAGGAAATTGGCGAAAGCGCCCTGCCCCACGCGATGCCATGGGATACCATTGCGCCGGCGCGCTTCCGCGCCAGCAGCCAGTTGCAGCCGTTTATCTCGCAACTGCAGAAACAGCACGAGGCGCGTGCAGCGAAGGACCCGGACTTCATCTACACCCTGGCCCGCATCAACCTGGATGCCGAGATTCGCGCACAACAGACCGTGCCGCTGAATGAAGCCAAGCGCAAGCAGCGCCAGGACGACTATGAGGCCCGCCTGCTCGCACTGGAAAACCAGCGACTGACTGCGCGGGGCGAAGAGCCGCTAAGTACGCTGGAGAACCGCGACCCGCTGCTGGAGCCCGACCACAGCGAGGAAGAGGAAAACCAGGCACAGGACGATGCCTTCCTGGTCGAGACCAGTCACATCCTGCTCGACCTGCTGCAACTCGAGCATCAGGTCGCGACCGTCGACTGACTCCCTCCAGCCGCCATCCGATGGCCCATGCCGTCGGATGGCAATCATACTGTCATCCTTCTGTCACACCCCAGTGACACACTTGCGCGGTCAGGACGAATCCCGCGCACGCCTCTAGCGCGAGCCCGGGCGGCCAGGTACGGCCACTTTCATTTGCCTGGGAACCTCTATGACCGTGTCCGAACAACGTCAGGCCCTCATCTCCATACTCAACCGCGGCGCGGTCACCAGCCTGTTTCAGCCGATCGTCTCGACGCTGGAAGAGCGTATTGTCGGTTTTGAGGCGCTCAGCCGCGGTCCGTCCGACAGCCCGCTGCACTCCCCGGTCACCCTGTTCGCCGCAGCCCGCCACCACGGCATCCTGACCGAATTGGAGATGCTCTGCCGGGATCGCGCGGTCAGCCGCTTCTGCAATCTGAACCTGCCGGGCAAGCTATTTCTCAATGTATCGCCGGAGAGTCTGCTTGAGCATCAGCACTACCCGGGGCGGACACTGGAGATTCTGCAGCGCAATGGACTCAAGCCTGACCAGGTCGTCATTGAGCTGACGGAGCAGGCACCTATCGAGGACCTGTCACTGCTGCGCAGCGCATTGCACCACTATCGCGACATGGGATTCTCAATCGCACTGGATGACCTTGGGGCTGGCTATTCCAGCCTGCGCCTGTGGTCAGAGCTGCAACCGGAGTTTGTGAAGATAGACCGTCATTTTATCGATGGCATTCACCGAGACCCGGTAAAACGGGAGTTTGTCGCCTCCATCCTGCATATGGCCAAAGCGTCCCGTGCCTGCGTTATCGCAGAGGGCATCGAGCAGCCCGAAGAGCTGGCAGTACTGGAGGACATAGGCATCGACTGGGTTCAGGGCTACCTGCTCGGACGCCCAGACAGCCACCCGCGCGTCGACGAAATCCAGCTAGGCGAGCGCATCGGCCAGAGTCCGTCCAGCGTGGTGGATGACGCACCGATTCACAGCCTGCTGCTACCCATACCGGGCGTACCGGACGACACCAAAGTACAGACCGTCCTCGACAGCTTTCAGCAGCAGCCAACCCTCAACACCCTGGCGATCATCAATGAGCAGGGTCACCCCGTCGGCGCAGTGCAACGGCATGCCCTGAGCCATATCATGCTCAAGCCCTTTGCCCAGGAAATCCACAGCCGCAAGCCGATTCGACAGTTGATGGACCCCGACTGCCTGATCGTCGATATCCGTCAGAGCCTGCAACGTGTCAGCCGACTGCTGACGAGCCGCGCGCGCCAGCGCCTTGAGGATGACTTCATCATTGTCGATCAGGGTATTTACAAGGGACTGGGACGCGGGATCGACGTGCTCCGTCAGATCACCGAGCTGAAACTGCAGCAGGCAAGACACGCCAATCCGCTGACCCTGCTGCCTGGCAATATACCGATCCAGCAGTGCCTGCAACGCCTGCTGGAGCGCGGAGTCGATGCCCAGCTGTGCTATATCGACCTGGACAACTTCAAGCCCTTCAACGACCTGTATGGCTATGGCAAGGGTGACGAAATCCTGCTTGGCCTCGCGCAGCTGCTGCGCGAGCTCTGTGATCCGCGTTGCGACTTCGTCGGCCACATCGGCGGCGACGACTTCATCCTGGTAATGCAAAGTGACGACTGGCGGGAGCGCCTGCATAGCCTGGATAACCGCTTCCAGCAGCTATGCCGCACCCTGTACCGGGCCGAGCACCTGCAAAGCCGGAGCTTCACAGCACCCGACCGGGAAGGCCGCTGGCGCAGCCATGATCTGCTGAATCTGTCGATCGGCATTCTGCCCCTGATTGGAAGCCGCGCTCGCCAGTTCGACCCGGCACGTCTGGCCGAACTGGCGTCCAGGGCAAAGCACGAGGCAAAACGGCAGCGGGGCTTCAGCCTGGTCATTCAGGATCTACCGATTGACGGTCTCGACGGCAGCGAGCGACACCTCAATCTGTGTAGCTGAATACCGGCGTTGATCTATGCTTAGGTAAGTCCAAGATACAGGTCATATCGTGAGGCTGATACCAATCTATCTGGGGGCGCTGTTGCTGCCGTGGTCGGCTTCCAGCCTTGCCGCCCCCATCAAATGGGGCTTCTCGCCTTCAGATCCGCCTCCGTATGTGGTGATGGACGGCGCCAGCCTGCAATCCAGCCTGACCAAAGACCTTGGTCAGCTGGTAGCCAATGCTACTGACCGCTCAGTGCAGTTTATCCCGGTACCCAACAACCGGATCGACGACGCCTTCAACCGAGGGCAAATCGACATTATCTGCAATACCCAACCCTCCTGGCACACTCACCCCGAGCAGATGCTCTGGAGTGAGGTGCTGTATGAGGACGCTGACGTCATCGCCACGCGCAGCACCAGCCAGCCCCCCTCCAGCATAAATGACCTCAGAGGGGCTATGGTGGGTACCACACTGGGCTACCACTACAGCAGCAAGCTCACGGACGCGTTCGAGAGCGGCCAACTGACTCGCCACGACGTCCGCGATCTCAATACCCGCCTCAAGATGCTGGAACGCCACCGTCTCGACGCGACCGTAGAGCTGCGTCGGCCGTTGCAGCACTATCTGCTTGGCAAGCCGGCCGACATCCGCATCAGCGACTGGGAAATCGAACGCTTCGCCCTGCGCTGCGCCACGCCGAGACAACCGGAGAACCACCGGCGGTTGATTGACGCCATTCATCGCCTGCTGGAAGAGGGGCAGATCACCGACCTGGTAGACCGCTACCAGTAACCTCGAGGTTACCCACAGCTTCTGTGGATAAGTCTGTGAAGAAAATCAGGAAAAGTCGCTCAAACGCCCGTTTACATGCGCCTGCAGTCAAACCGCGCACATTTTAACCAAAGCAAAAAATGCAGTTTTTTCAGCGAGTTAGCGAGAAGAAGCGGAATCAGAAAAAAAGCGAAAAGTAAACAGCGGACGTTACCGAAGAATGTGCATAAAGGTAACACGGGAACGCCCGGAGGCCTTGCACCGGGCATTCCAACGTGTTACCGCGCGCTTACTCGCCGCGCGGCTTGATCGACATCAGTTCCATGTCGAACACCAGGATGGAGTTCGGCGGGATGACCGGACTCGGGCTACGCGGACCATAGGCCAGCTCGGCCGGCACGGTAACAGTCCACTTGTCACCAACGTGCATCATCTGCAGCACTTCAACCCAACCCGGAATCACACCAGCCACCGGCAGCTCGGCCGGTTCACCACGCTGAACGGAGCTGTCGAACACGGTGCCATCCAGCAGGCGACCTTCGTAGTGAACGACAACCACGTCATCAGCCTGCGGCTGCGGACCGTCCGCATCACCGGATGTCACCACCTCGTACTGCAGGCCGGAGTCGGTTTCGGTCACGCCGTCTTTGGCGGCATTCTCTTCAAGATACTTCTTGTTGGCATCCAGCGCTTCCTGGGCCAGCGCCTCGGCGCGCTCCTGGGAGCGCTGCTGCAACTCGTTGAAAGCGTTAGTCAGTTCTTCATCGCCAACACGCTGCTCCTGACTGCCCAGGGCATCCTGCAGGCCCAGCGCCAGCGCTTGCGGGTCGATATCACCCAAACCGTCCTGCAGCAGACTCTGACCCATGTTCAGGCCGATGCCGTAAGACGCTTGTTGAATGGGAGTAGTGAGTTCCGGTTCATCCTTGTTACAACCGGCCAGAGCCAGAGCCCCGACTGCAATGCTGACTGCCAGCAGATTACGCTTCATGCTTACCTCAGTAGACAAGCCCTTTACGGGCGAAAAGAAGCGCCAGCTTAGCAGGGCTTTAAACGTCCGGCTACCGGAAGAAACGGGAATGTGAACAGGTACGGAACGTACCGGATAAAACCTGAGGGAAGATACTGCAGGAGGGGGAAATGGCGCAGCGGACGGGACTCGAACCCGCGACCCCCGGCGTGACAGGCCGGTATTCTAACCAACTGAACTACCGCTGCGCTATTCTTCTCGAGTGGTGGGTGATGACGGGATCGAACCGCCGACCCTCTGCTTGTAAGGCAGATGCTCTCCCAGCTGAGCTAATCACCCGTTTGCTCTCGAAGTGGTGCGCATTCTAGGGAGCTTTTTCGGTTCTGGCAACACCTTTTTTAAAAAAAATTCAGGTTATTTCAATATCTTATTTGGAGGCCGCGGAAACACTGGCTGCCGGCGGTCTGCTGGGGCAATATTGGCCGTTTTCTCGGGCAGCCCTGCCCACGGCAACAGAAGGACAGCACCCATGTGGTTTCGCAATCTGCTTATCTACCGTTTCAGCCAACCCGTCCCCTTCAGCGAATCCCAGCTGATTGAGGCCCTTGAGCAGAAGCCCTCGCGCCCCTGCGCCAGTCAGGAAACCCACACCCTCGGCTGGACCACGCCCTGGGGACGTCACTCGGAAAACCGTGTAGAAGTCAGCAACGGCTACTGGCTGATCGCAATGCGCAAGGAAGAACGCATTCTCCCGGGCAGCGTCGTCAAGGAGGCGCTGGCAGAGAAGGTCGAGGAAATCGAAAATCGTGATGCGCGCAAGGTGTACAAGAAAGAGCGCGACACACTGAAGGACGAGATCGTGATGTCCCTGCTGCCTCGGGCCTTCACCCGCACCCAGACCACCTTCGCCTGCATCTGTCCGGCTGAAGGCTGGATCGCGGTAGACAGCTCCAGTCACAAGCGCGCCGAAGACCTGCTCAGCCTGCTGCGCGAATGCACAGGTTCACTGCCGGTGCGGCCGCTAAACGTCAAGATCGCACCTGCCAGCTGCATGACCCAGTGGGTGAAAGACAACCAGGCGCCGGAACAACTGCAGATCGGCGACGAGTGTGAACTGCGCGACACCTCTGAGGACGGCGGCGTAGTTCGCTGCAAGCGTCAGGATCTGGCCAGCGACGAAATCCAGCTGCACCTGAGTACTGGCAAGCAGGTCAGCCAGCTGGCGCTGCAGTGGCAGGAAAAGCTCAGCTTTGTGCTTGATGACAAACTGACGCTCAAGCGCGTCAAGTTCGAAGACCTGCTGCGCGAGGAAGCGGACGACAACGCCGGCGATGACATGGCCAGTCAGCTGGATGCCAGCTTCACCATCATGGCCAGTACCCTCAGCGAGCTGCTGCCGGCACTCACCAATGCGCTGGGTGGCGAGGACATCCCGCAGGGTATCTGAACCCTCTCCCTCCCTTTGTCGCCCCCCCCTGTGCGGGGCGACACCCCCAGCCCTTGGGGCGTACATCAATCTATCCACAAAACCTGTGGATAACAGTGTGGACAGCCTGCCGAAAAGTCGCCTCAGGGTATATGGAACGGGGCCACCACTTAAAATGGTTATTTTTTAACCTATTTTTTTACCTTTAAAATCAATAGCTTACGATATGGCATGAGATTTCAGTGACTTACAGCGGCTTTTGACAAAGAGATGACAGGAGTCTCGCCGGCTGTGCACAATCAAAGGGCAGGAGCCCGCCTCCAGACCAGCTCCGATGCGCCATTTCAACGCATCGGCCCTGCCCCGAACCGCGGCAAATGATCGTCTGCAGACAGAGATGTCAGCCTTGATTGTCAAGCAGCCAGGCGGTTGCGTCGGCCGCTGCTGCGCTGCGCGGATAACCTCTCTGCACATAGCGCATCCGAGCCTTGGCGCGAGCCAGATCCCCCCGTTCCTGATCCAGTACGGCAAGATCGTATTCAGCCCGAGCCATACCCTCAAGGACAGCCTGTACCCGAGGCACCATCTCGGCCCGGTATCCCGACTGGGGATGGGCCCTGACAAACCCGGTCAGTGCGGCATGGGCCTCCCGACCGAGTTGCAGCTGCAGCTGGCTGTCACCGCGCGCGAGTTCGAAGCGGGCATAGGGAATCAACGCTGCCAGGTACGCGGCATAATCAGCCTCGCTGACGGCCTCGCCTTGCTGCCGGTAGCTGTCCACGAGAACCTGCGCCACATCGAGCCGGGCAAGGGTCAGGCACTGGTAGGCCGCCTCAAGCAGGACCGCCGGTTCCCCAAGAGACTGCACCTGCTGCGTGAGTGCGGTATCACATTGCCCCATCGCCAGTCGCGCCCGGACATCGGCCAGCGCCGCCTCCTGGCCCTGTGAGCGCACCTGATTGCCGGCGCAGCCCGTCAGGCTCAGTGCCAGAACAATCCAGCAGCCCATTCGAGTTGTCTTCATCGTTTTCATCTCTGTCATTGCAGTTGCACGCGCCAGCGCACCCAGCCGTCGGGATCAGCCCGGCCCAGCAGCTGCAGACCCGCAGCCAGATCCCGATCAGCATCGGCCCGGGCAAGTAGCCGGGTATCGAGTTTCAGCGGTTTGGTCGGTTGCCAGCGGGCGGTACCGGCCAGCCCCAGCGGGCCGCCATTATCTGCGAGACTCATCACCAGCCAGCCGTTTTCCGCCGCCAGATCGGCACCCAGGTTCCCGAGCGCTAGGGGGCTTGGTAGCCCGCCACCGGCATCCTGCCAGGCGATCCGCCCGCTAGCCTCGGTTACCTTGCGCAGATCCGCCAAGGTCAGCCGGGGTATATCCAGCAGCCAGTCTCCCTGCAACACAAACGGCGCCTTGTTCACCTGCGCCATACTGGCAGCGCTGAGGCGACCACGCACGCCTTCCAGCGACAGCCGGTCGACGGCCATACGCAATACCGCCTGTACCCTGCCGTCACGCGGCCGCCAATCCAGATCCAGTTCAAGCTCACCCGCCAACAGCCCCGCAGGCTGCCAACGCCACTCCAGGGCACCCTGATCAATGCCATCAACCTGCAGGCGCGCCAGGCTGCCGCGCCAGAGCGTACCGGTCAGCCCGTCCAGCTCAACCTTAACCGGCAGGTGGGGTTGTACCTGCCGCCAGACCAGCTGCGCCGGGAGATTGCTGATCAGCGTCGCAAGCAGGACCAGGCTTGCCAACAACCAGAGCCGTCGTCCTTTCAGCCAGCCCATCAGCGACGCTCCAGCAATAGACGTGCAGACACCTGACCGGCAGCCTGCTGGCCCTCGATCATCAGTTCACTGACCCGCAGCCCCTGCCGCAGCTCCAGCTCCGCGAGCCACCCCATGAGCGCATCAAAACCGACCGCGTCCATGATCAGCCGGGCACCCTCGCCTTCGGGTTGTACCCGGGTGAGCGCGGAGCGCAGGCCCGCCGCATTGGCCGAGACCTCGATCAGTGTCAGCACCGAGCCACCTGCTCCGGGCAGCGCCGGGGCACGCTGCTCCAGACGTGCCCGTCGACGCACGTCATCCGCCACCTGCTCCATCCAGACCGCCTCTGCCGACAATCTGGCGACGTCACTGCGCAGTGCACTGCGACCTTGCAGCAGCGGCTCCCAGACCGCGACCCAGGCGAGGATCAGGCCCAATGCCACTGCGCCCAACACGAGAATACGACGCTCCCTCGGCGCCAGCCCTGCCCACCATGCCTTCATGATCCGCTCCTGGTAATACGCAGCCGCGCGGTCACCGCGCCGCTGTCCGAATCGGCTCCGAGCAGGCTTTCGCTCATGCCTTCGGTCGCAGCCAGAGCCGCACGCAACTGTTCGAGATCGGCAAAGGTCGCGACCTGCAGGTCGACCTCCAGTTCATCACTGCCCGCGCGCACCTGTTTCACCTCAACACCCTGCTGCTGCGCCACCGCATGGTAAAGCGCATACAGCAACTGACCAGCGCCGGACTGATCGTCGCCGCCCGCAACATTCCCCAGCCGCTGACGGAACTGCATCACCGGGTCCAGCATGGGCTCGCCCGGCAAGGCGTCGGAAAAACTGCGATCGATACGCGCCTGCAGCAGAGTGCGCTGCTGCTCCAGCGCGATACGCTCAGCTGCCAGCACACCGATACCAAGCACCAGCACTGCCGCCAGCGCCAGCAGGGCCGGGCGCATGGCCCGCCACGGGGGCGGAGCCATGCTGACCGCATAGGGCCCGGACAGCAGATTGAAGTCGGCGGTCATCAGTACCGACGGCAGCGGCAAGGTAGCCTCGCTCCGGGTAACAATCACCCCCGTTGGCAACACCGATGCCAGCTCCGTCGCCTGAGCACCCGCCAGCTCGACACTGCGCTCGACCTCGGGCAGTTCAAGCAGGCGCTTGCGCAGCCACAGGGCAAGCATGCCCGTCTCCAGCAACACAGCCTCTGCGGCACTGTCACTGACCAGCCAGCGCGTGTCCTGCGGCAATGGGGAGGCCTGCACCCGCAACCCGGAGGCTGGCACCGCAGCAGGCGGCACAGCGGTTACCGGCGAAATGGCCTCCAGACGCAGGCCGGTGTCGGCAAAGCGCACCAGCCAGTCATCGAGCAGTTGCCGTTCAACCACCGCCGCACTGATACGCCCGTCGCTGCGGCGGGGCCCCATGACAATGTGCAGTTCATCCAGATCCTGGCTTAGCTGGTCTTCCAGGGCATAGGGCAACGCCGCCCTGAGTGCGGCCGCCCGTTGCGCAGGCAGGTTGGCGCGCACCAGATTGACGCCGTCAGCCAGCAGCGCCCTGACCCGCTCTCCCGGGTAGCGTCCCTGCAGCACGGCGAGCGTATCGCAGCCCTGATCCCGAATCTGCCCATCCCGTTCCAGACGCCACCAGTGCAGCGGCTGGTCGGGGTTGCTCAACAGCACTATCAGCATGCCTCGCTTCCTGTGGTCATTACGGCTCGCAAGCCGACTGTTCGCGCAACACGACTTTGCCATTGGGCGCGTCGAGCAGCGTACATTGATAGAAATTGCGCTCACCGAAGTGCGCAACAATCTGCAACCGCATGAACCACGGTGCATCATCGCCGGGCTGCGCACGGTCGCTGAACACCGCCTTGATCAGGTCACTGCTGCGCTCCACGTCAATCGGGCTCTGATCGGACGGGTAAGCGGTAACGTAGGGTGCCAGCGCCTGCCAGGCCTCGGCGCTCATACCGTTGACCGAGGCCAGCTCGGAGGCGACCAGCATGGTGCGGTTGGCCGACAGGCGCGGCGGGTCCTGCAATTGATAAATCGGATCATCGGTTTCGGGATTCATCCAGTCCGTGACGGCCAGCGCCAGCTGGCTGCCGGCGGGCATGACAACGCCTGAATCCTGAGCAACCCGGTCAACCAGCCGGGCAAACTCGGCCTGCATATCCTCATTACCAGACGCCAGCGCGTTGAGATTGAAACGGCAGCGCATGTTGTCCAGCGTTGCCTGCAGGCGTACCTGATCGACCTCAAACGGCAACACGGGTGACAGGCAGGTATCCCACATCAGCTCATCCGCACCTTCCACCTGCTCCAGCACCTGCAACACCATTTTCTCCGCACCCAGCGCAATCTCCCGCGACAGGTCACGCTCGAACACCGCGCTGCTGCGCCGAATATCCGCCTGACCGCGCATTGCCATGCCGACCGCCGCGGTGACCGCCAGGGCGACAATCAGCAACGCGGTAATCAGCGCCACACCCTGCTCTCTGCGTTTCATTGGCCCACCGCAATCAGGCGACGAATCACTCCCAGACGGGGGATGTCCAGCTGGACCTCGACCGCCAGCGGCAACTGGGTGGACTCGGGGTCGAGATCCGCTGGCGGCCAGCTGTCGAGCCGCTCCAATCCGCTGGCTCCCCGCACGATGAAACGGAAGCCGGTTTCGACCCCGAGACGCTCGTCTTCCGCCACCAGATCGGCAAAGGGCTGAAGACGCACACTGTCGGCATCGGCTACGTCCACACCGGGCCACAACTCCCGCTCCAGCCCGCGTTCGGTCAACCGCCAGGCGGTGCGACGCAGGCGTTGCTCGCCGCCGGCGCCCGCCCGCACGAGCTCCAGCAGCGGCTGCTCATTACCGGCCAGCAGGCGCAGCGGCGGCAGGCGATCGCCGAACTCGTCACGCACACGCACGTCTACCAGCTGGGCCAGATCCCGCTCCAGCACACTCAGACTGACCTGCAGATCCGCCAGCTGACCGGCATGCCCGCGACTGACCTCATTGGCCTCCAGCACGGCACGCAGGCCCTGATAGGCCACCACGCTCATGACCGCAAACAGCAGCATCGCCACCAGCAGCTCAAGCAGGGTAAAACCGCGCTGTGCGCTGACCGGCTTCATGGCAGTACAAACCCGCTGACTAGCGCACGCTGATCGCTTTCATCGCCGGGCAACAGCCATAGACGAATATCAATTCGCTTGACCGCCGGCAGCGGAAACGGCGAGATCGCGGTGTAATCGCTGATCCTGGCACGGTAGCCAAAACGGTAAGGCCCCATCCCGGTTTCCCCGTTCAACTCACCGTCGGTCGCCGGACGCATGCCTGATTCGTACTCGGCCAGCAGGTTGCTGCCGGCCCAATGGGCCAGGGTACGCTCCTGAAGATACGCCGTGTTGCGGGCATGATCGCTGCCCGCCTTGACCAGCGCCCCGAGCGCGACCGCCAGCACGGTCAACGCGACCAGAACTTCCAGCAGGGTAAAACCGCGACTGCTATGGACGTTCACTGAGCACCTCGATATGGCCGGTCAACTCAACCTGAATAAAGCGCTCCAGGCTATGCTCGCGTGCCCGCAGGACAATCAGGCCCGGCGTCATCTCGCCGGTGTTGCTCAGCCGCAGCTGAGGGGTCCAGACCCGGCTGGACGACAGGCTGCGGGGCTGATCGGCGGCTTCAAAATCCAGCTCGATCAGGCCCTCGGTCACCCGATGCGGGCCCAGCTGCGCGTCATTTACCGGCTGCCACTCGCGGGTGGCGTCATCAAGCAGGACCAGATCAAGCATGCTGTAGCTGTCGCGCCGAATCCCCAGCGCCCGCTCGCTGCCGCCACTGATCAGCAACTCGTCACGGGCCAGCTGCAGCACGGTTGCCAGGCGATCAGCCTCGCGGCGCAGTTCGCGCTCCGCCCCGTCACCCAGCGACAGCGTCGCCAGCCCCGCCATCACCCCGATCAGCACCAGAACAATCAGTACCTCAAACAGGGTGAAGCCGGTCTGGCGCGAAGGCGCAGATGGGTGACCAACTCGCATGACTGTCAGCGCTCGTCTTCTTGATCCAGATTCCAGTTGCCGATATCGGCGGCGCTGTCAGTGCCACCGCTGCGGCCGTCGGAGCCGAAGCTGTAGAGATCAAACAGGCGACCGTCGCGACCCGGGTTCTGGTACTGGTAGGCGTTGCCCCACGGATCCTGCTGCAGGCGATCCAGGTAGCCGCCCTTGCGCCAGTTGCGCGGCGCATTCTGGCCGGTGGGCTCCTGCACCAGGGCGCGCAGCCCCTGTTCGGTGGTCGGATAGCTGAAGTTATCCAGTCGATACAGATTCAGCGCACTTTCGATGGCACGAATGTCACTCTGCACCTTGGTGATACGTGCCTGGTCCGGCCGGTCCATGACCCGCGGTACCACCACCGCCGCCAGAATCCCGAGGATGACCACCACAACCATCACTTCAATCAGGGTAAAACCGCGCTGCGCAGCACGGCGTACGTGGTTATTGCTCATCATCAATTCACCAGTTGGTTGAGTTCAAAGATTGGCAGCAGAATCGCCAGTACAATCACCAGCACGACCGCGCCCATGGTCAGAATCAGCAGCGGCTCGAAAACACCCATCACCATCGCGATACGCGCCTCGAGCTCGCGCTCCTGGGTTTCCGCCGCCCGCTCCAGCATGTCGTCGAGGGTGCCGCTGCTTTCACCGCTCTTGATCAGGCTCAGGGTCATCGCCGGGAAATAGCCACTGCGCTCCAGCGCCAGCCCGACTCCGGCTCCCTCGCGCACACGCTGGGCCGCCTCGCTGACCGCCTCGCGCATCGGCAGGTTGGTGATCACACTGGCACTCATGTTCAACGCATCAAGCAGCGGCACACCGCTGGCGGCC
Source organism: Halopseudomonas sp. L-58 (assembly GCF_056859475.1). Lineage (NCBI taxonomy): Bacteria > Pseudomonadati > Pseudomonadota > Gammaproteobacteria > Pseudomonadales > Pseudomonadaceae > Halopseudomonas > Halopseudomonas sp. L-58. The sequence continues at coordinate 69,122 of NZ_JBSXON010000062.1, read as the reverse complement.
AAAATGTTCAGGGTACGGGCAAAGCGCGCGGTGTTGAGACCGCGGGTCAGGCGGCCAATCAGCGGCAGCCGCAGCAGCAGATCATGCCAGCGCCGCTGATAGGCAGGCCGCTGCAACAGGGTGCGCAGGCCATAGCCCAACCCTCCAAGTATCAGCAGCATCAGCAGGCCCCAGTCGCGCAGGGTATCGCTGACCGCGATCAGCATGCGGGTCAGCAGCGGCAACTGCTGATTCATGCCGTCAAACACCTTGACCACCTCAGGCACTACATAGGTCAGCAGCGCTACCGTTACCAGCAGCGCGACGCAGGTCAGGATGGCGGGATAGAACATCGCCAGCTGGATTTTCTGGCGCATCGCGTTCTGCGCCTCTACGTTATCCGCCAGCCGCTCCAGCACCAGATCGAGCCGCCCCGCCTGCTCACCGGCGGCGATGGTGGTGCGGTAGATGACCGGGAACACCGAGGGAAACTCGCCGAGCGCATGGGCCAGCGGCAGACCTTCCATGACTCGCGTACGCACCGCTGTCAGCGCCGAGCGCACCTTGGGTGATTCACTCTGCCGCGCCACCGTGGCCAGCACTTCCTCAATCGGCAAACCGGCGCGCGCCAGGGTTGCCATCTGCCGGGTTGCCAGGGCGAGCTCCAGCGGCTTGATACGCTGCTGCAGCACCGGCATACGCAAAACCGCTGCCCGCTCAGCCACCTGGCTGACACTCATCGGCGTCAGCCCCTGCTCACGCAGCCGCCCGCGGACCTGACGGGGCGAATCCCCCTCCTCTACGCCCTTGCAGGTGCGGCCGCTGGCGTCCAGCGCGGTATATTCGAAGGCCGGCACGGTCAGTCCTCCCGGGTAACGCGCAGAACTTCTTCCAGCGTGGTGTCACCCGCCAGTATTCGCCGCATTCCGTCCTGTCGGATACCCGGTTGCGACAGCCGCGCATGGCGCACCATCGCCTGCTCACTGGCACCATCGTGGATCATGCCGCGCAGGGTGTCGTCGACCTCGATCAATTCGTATATCCCGGTGCGACCGCGATAACCGCTGCCGTTACAGGCAGGGCAACCGGTGGCGCGATACAGGGTCGGAGGCTGCTGCTCATCCACGCCCATCAGACGGCACTCGCTGCTGCTCGCCAGATGCGGCTCGCGGCAGTCCGGGCACAGGGTGCGCACCAGCCGCTGGGCGAGCACACCGTTGAGCGTGGACGACAGCAGAAACGGCTCGATTCCCATGTCACGCAAACGGGTAATGGCACCAATCGCCGTATTGGTGTGCAGGGTGGAAAACACCAGGTGACCGGTCAGACTGGCCTGAATGGCGATCTGAACGGTATCCACATCGCGAATCTCACCGACCATCACCACGTCAGGGTCCTGACGCAGGATTGCGCGCAGACCACGGGCAAACGTCATGTCGACCTTGTTGTTGATCTGGGTCTGGCCGATACCGTCGAGGTAATACTCGATGGGATCTTCGACGGTAAGAATGTTGCGGCTGCGATCATTGAGCCGCATCAGCGCCGAATACAGCGTGGTGGTCTTGCCCGAGCCGGTCGGCCCGGTCACCAGCACAATGCCATGCGGGCGGCTGATCACCCGCTCCATGGCCGCATAATGCTCCGGGCACATGCCCAGCTGACGCAGCTCAAGGCGCCCGGCCTGCTTGTCGAGCAGACGCAGCACCACCCGCTCGCCGTGGCCGGACGGCAAGGTCGAAACCCGCACGTCCACCGCCCGCCCGACCAGCCGCAGGCCGATCCGACCGTCCTGGGGCAGGCGTTTTTCAGCGATATCCAGCTTGGCCATGACCTTGATTCGCGAGACGATCACTGGCGCCAGTGCGCGCGGCGGCTCCAGCACCTCGCGCAATACACCGTCCACCCGCAGACGGATGGACAGGCGATTTTCAAAGGGTTCGATGTGAATATCCGACGCGTTTTCCTTGACCGCCTCGGACAGCAGCGCGTTGATCAACCGGATGATCGGCGCTTCATCCTGTGATTCGAGCAGATCCTCAGGCTCGGCCAGCGACTGAGCCACCGACAGCAGGTCGGCATCCTCACCCAGCCCTTCGACAAACTGCATGGCATCATTGGCCGAGCGTTCGTACCGGTCACGCAACCGGGCTGCAAAAGCGTCGTCGTCCAGCTCGATGGGCAACAACGGGCAACCGTGGCGGCGGCGCAACTCAAGCAGACCCTGCGGATCGCAATCGGCGCGTACAAAGACTTCCAGCTGGCCGTCCTCCCGCATGGCCCCTGTCAGTATCCCTACCCGCCGGGCGTAGCGATAACCGGTCTCGGCGGTTGGCGCGGCGACACTGCTTTGCTGCTCACTCATCGCCTACTCCCGGCCAGCGCTGGGCGGTGCACTGATGGCCGCCGGCGCCGGGGTACCCTGCATGGCGTTCTCGAACGGTGGCGGCAACGTCAGCAGGTAGTTCCAGTCCGGCAACACCGGAACACCCTCGCCGACATCCATCCGCCCATGGCGGTTCTGCTCGGCCACCTGGCGGTCACGAATATAGCTGTACTTGGCATGGGTCAGGCTTTCGGCAACCGCCGAGTCACGCACGATCACCGGGCGCAGGAAGACCATCAGATTGCGCTTCTGCAGCGAGGCGGTGTCGTAACGGAACAGCCGACCAAGCCCCGGAATATCGCCCAGCCCCGGCACCTTGTCGGCGGTCTCGACCATTTGATCGTCGATCAGGCCGCCGAGCACGATCATCTGGTTATCATCGACCATGACATGGGTAGTCAGGCTGCGCTTGTTGGTAATGATGTCTGCCGCACCGCTGGTGCCCGGTGCAATCTGCGAGACCTCCTGGGCAATTTCCAGACGCACCGCGTTGCCTTCGTTGATCTGCGGGCGGATCTTCAGTTTGATACCCACATCTTCACGCTGGATGGTATCGAACGCCTGCCCCGAATCCTCAACCGAGCGACCGACGATAAAAGGCACGTTCTGACCGACCACGATTTCGGCTTCCTCGTTGTCGAGGGTCAGCAGGCTTGGCGTCGAGAGAATATTGCTGGCCGTATCGCCCTGCAGTGCATTGACCAGCAGCGCAATCTGGGTGCTGCCGATGCTGCCGATGCCGCCCAGACTGAGGCCGCTACCCAGCGACGGCGGGCTGCTGACGTCCCCTTCGAGGAAGGCATTCACACCGGCCGCCAGATCCACAATGCTGTTGCCATTGCGATTGAAATTGATGATGCCGACTCCGGAGTCTTCACTGCCGAAGCCCCACTGCACGCCCAGCTCCTTGGCGCGGTCATAGGACACCTCGGCGATCACTGCCTCCACCAGAACCTGGGCCCGACGGATGTCGAGCTGACGAATGATGGACGACAACTCGCGGGACAGCTCCGCCGGCCCGTAGATGACGACCGCATTGGTACTCTCATGGGCCTCGATGCGAACACGGTTCTGCTCGGCCGTGTTGCTCGCAGTGGTATTGCCCGAGCTGGTTGAGGTGGTGCCGCTCTGGTGGCGCTCGCGCCCCTCGGCGATGCCGCGAAGCACCTCGGCCACTTCTTCGGCCTTGGCGTAACGCAGGTAATGCACCTGGGTGTTGCCCTGATCCCCTTCCACGTCCAGCCTGCGCACGACCGATCGCAGCGTCGCCCGTGCTTCGGGATCACCACGCAGAATCACCGAGTTGGTACGCTCATCCGCAATCAGCTTGGGACCGCGGGTAAACTCTTCCGCCGGTGCGTTGCTGTCGAGCCCCTGAACGATGCGCACCACGTCCAGTGCCGAGGCGTACTCCAGCGGCAGCACTTCGAAGTCTTCGGTCGACTCACGGTCCATGCGCGCAATCAACGCCTGAATACGGCGGACATTGGCTGCCGTATCGGCAATCACCAGACTGTTGGAGGCAGCCGCGGCAGCCAGATGCCCGCCCTTGGGCACCAGCGGCCGGAGGATACGCACCAGCTGGCCGGCATCCATATTGTTCACGGTAATCACTTCGGTGATGTATTCGTCGCCGGGCGTGTCCCCGGTCAGGCCTGCGACCTCATTCTCCTTGGCCTGCACCTCCGGCACGATGCGCACCATGCCGTCACTGCCGCGCACCGCCGCAAAGCCCTGCGACTTGAGCACCCCCAGAAACAGGTCGTACAGCTCCTCGCGCCGGATCGGCTGGCCGGAAACGACATTGACCTGCCCACGGACCCGCGGATCGACGATAAAGTTGATGCCGGTTTCCTGGCTGACAATCTCGATCAGGCCATTGATGTCCGCCTCGCGCAGATTCAGCACCAGGTCCTGGTCCCGTTCCGCCGTCTCCGTCGCTGACTGTGCCAACACCGGACTACCCACTACTCCCAGACTCAACGCCAGCGCCAGCGCCAGCCGTTGTTTGCGAAACTGCATCGGCATCAGTATCAATCCATCGTTATCGTAATGTTCATGGGCTGCCCATCGCGCTCAAGCGAGACCGACACCGAGCTGGCGCCGGACATCTGGCTGAGAATCTCGCGGTAGTCCTCGATCTGCGAAACCGGTGTGCCATCGACGTCGGTAATCACATCACCCGCCTGCAGACCCGCCGCCTCAAACTCGCGGGCGTTGCGTGCAGGGGACACTTCTATTCCGTACAGGGAACCATCCACCATCACCGGATTGGCGCTGATGACATCGGCAAACCGCTGGGGATCATTGAGCCACGCCTCGCGGTCGATACGGGCCAGACCGCCATCGGGGGCCAGGGTCTGGCTGGAATCAACCTCGGGCAGCGCCGCGGCACGACCGGCACTGCGGGAAGGACGCCCGTTACCAGCCAGCTCATTGCGCTTGAGTCGCAGGGTCTCCAGCTGACCATCTCGCATCAGCATCACCCTGTCGCCCAGCACCTGCTCCAGACGGACCTGCCCGGGCAGCGTCGCTCCGACGCGATAGAGCTTCTCGGGTTGGCCCTGCGTGACCAGAATGGCGGCACTGCGCGCCGGGTCGGGGTCGGCCAGCACGCCCTTGAGCGTCCAGCTGAGCTTGGTGTCGGGCGCGTCTACCACAACAGGCGCACGGTCGGCCTGACCGTAGGGGGACAGCATGGCCAGCTCGCGAAAGCCGGGTCGGGAAACGACACCGGAAGAGGACGCGGAATAAGGAATTGGCTCAATGGCCGGCAACACGCTTTGCGGCTCGATCAGAACCCAGACAAGACGCCCGAGAAGCCACGCCGCAACCAGTACCAACACGCCGCAAACCAGCGCAACAAGGTTTTCCAGCGATAAACGGGCAACCTGGGGCATGCTCTCTCCATGGCAAAGAAACCCGATTCTGATCGGGCGCGGGGCAGTTAGGGGTAAAGGTACTGACCTTTCTTTGCAAAATTATTGTTATACGCCTGCAATGTGTCTGCGAGGCTGTTTCGATTGTCACGATAATGCAATCTCCCGGCAACCCCCCTGAACAGGTTATTCCAGACGTCTCGCGCTAGAGCGATGACGCTAGCGAGCCCTCCGCTGCTGCCAAATCACCCATTTGGGTTATCTCACCGGAAACGACCGCGCAAATATCACCTCAATGGGTGATGCCTCTGTTACAGCAATCCAACCCGCTGATGGCTACGTATCCACGCCCGCGAGAACGTCTCGAAAAGAGACAGGCATTACTTGCCCTTTGCCAGCACTCACCCTTTACTCAAAACCGCAAGAACCAACCAACAACAATCAACTTGCGCATGGAGAACAACAATGACAAGGCTGAAAAAAACGGCGTTGCTGACCATGATGATCAGCAGCCTGACGTTGACAGGTTGTCTGAGTGGTGGTGGCGGTGGATCGTCATCCAACGATCAGGCCGACAATCGGGTCCGGTTGCAGGACCAACGTGTGGAGGAAGGCTTTTTTAACGTGAATGAAGCCGGCTTGCCATTCGATGCCTTGCCGGAATACAGCGACTCAAGCCGCTGGACAGGCGTACTGAACGGTGCAGGCTACCGCATTGAAGTACCGGCAAACTGGAACGGTATGCTGGTGATGTACACCCACGGTTTCCGCATCAACAACGTCGACCAGTTGACTGTAGACACCCCACCCATGCGCCGCTATCTGCTCGAAGAGGGCTACGCCTGGGCAGCCTCCAGCTACAGCGCCAACTTCTACGATGTGCGTGCCGGTCTGGAAGATACCAATGCCCTGGCCCTGGCGTTCACTGATATTGCCGCCGAAAACGGCCGCACACTGGATACGCCGGATAAATACTACATTACCGGTGTTTCCATGGGTGGTCACATTGCTGCGGCGGCGGTAGAGCGGGAGACGCTGGCGACAGCCAATAATGTCGTCAATTACTCCGGTTCCGCACCGATGTGCGGCGTCGTCGGAGATACCGAGCTCTTCAATTTCTTTGCAGGCTACACCATCGCGCTTGCAACACTATCCGGTAACCCTATTGATGAATTCCCTTTGACCCAAGAAGAAGCTGCAACGATCGTAGCCAACGCCCGCACTGTGCTCTGGAACGACTACACCACGAACAAGTTTCAGAGTGGCCTGACACAGCAAGGGTTGGCGTTCTATCAGACGCTGAAGAACCTCAGTGGCGGTGAGCGACCGATGTATCCAATCAGCTTTGGCCTGTTCCAGGACCTGCTGCAGGGCTTTGCCGGATCAGACGGCACTGTCGACGGCATTTTGCTGGATAACGTGGTCGACACCAACGCCATTACCTATCGCTTTGAAAGCGAGTTGGGCGAGCCCTTAACCACAGACGAAATCAATTTCAACAGCATGATCGTCAAGGCCACAGCAACAGAGGGTGCCAACGATCTGCGCGATGACGGCCTGCGCTGGATTCCGAAGGTCAATGGCGAGTTTGATGTACCCGTTGTCACCGCACATACCATTGGTGATCTGTTTGTGCCGATTCTGATGGAACAGGAATACGCGCGGCGCGCAGCAGAAAATGGCAGTGACGACCTGCTGGTACAGCGCGCTATACGGGCTCCCGGCCACTGCGACTTTACCGAAGCAGAGTTCACTGCCACCCTGGCGGCCATGCTTGACTGGGAGCAAGGCGGGTCGAAACCAGGCGGCGATGACTGGCTGACGCCCGCCACCGTGGCGGCGGAAGACTTTGGCTGCACTTACACCATTGACGGACCGGTCGCAGAAGGGAACTATCCGCGCGCGGGCCTGCCATCCTGCACACCTGACTGATCAGATAGACACAGTCCTGTCGCCGCCGGGGCTCAGCCCTGGCGGCGTTCTTCATCTACCGCCAGACGCCGAACAAACTGCTTGACGTTGGTTTGAGCGCGCAGCTCACGAACATTTTCGGCCAACTCCCTGACCTCATCGGCTGGCAGGCTACCGTCCAGCTCCCGCTGTACGTCAGCCCACAGCCCGCGTACCTTGCCGGTCGCCCGACCCGCCATACGCACCAGCGAAGGCAGACGTTCGGGGCCGAGTACGATCAGCGCGACTACCCCGACCACCAGCCATTCCGTCATGCCGTTACCGAACATGCGGCACCGGCCTCAGGCGCGCGAGCGCGTTTCGCTGCGCTCGGCAACCTGCTCCTGGACATCCATGGTCAGTGCATCGCGAGCTTCGTCGGTATCGCGCACCGCCTTGCGAAAGCCGCTCAAGGCGCCCCCCAGGTCGCTGCCGATATTACGCAGGCGCTTGGTACCAAACAGCAGCATGACAATTACCAGCACGATCAGCAGAGAGCCGATACTGATTCCACCTACACCCATGATACTTTCTCCATAAAAACCGGGGTCAGCAGCTGCCGACCCCGCAATGACCCAGCATTTTTTCTATCCGGGCAGCGCCGGCAGCGCTGCCTGAATAACGTCTCAGCTACCGACAATACCGCCATCGTTCTTCCATACCACGACCGTGGCCGAGCGTGGCGGACGGGTTGCCGGCATGAAGTCCGGCCAGCTGCTGGTGTAGTTGCCGGCAGCAAAGTCGGTGGCGCTGGTGCCCTCACCCGGATGCTGAACATTGATGAACAGCGTCCGCTGGTCCGGGGTCATGGTGATACCGGTGATCTCCTGATCAATCGGTCCGACCAGGAAACGCTTGAGATCGCCGGTAGTCGGATCGGCAACCAGCATGGCGCAGTTGCCGAAGGGGTCCGTGTAACCGCTGTCCATCTGAATCCAGACGCGGCTGTCGGGGTCAATCCACAGACCATCCGGCGAGCTGAGGATATTGTCTGCGATCAGCACGTCGCCGTTCGGGTCATAACCGATATTGGTGTCGACGCCGCTCTCGCCGCTGTCGCCGCCAAACAGGAAAATGTCCCAGCTGAAGGTCGTCGCTGCCTGCTCACCACCGTCTTCCTTCCAGCGGATGATATGACCGTGGCGGTTGGTAACCCGCGGGTTGGCTTCGTTGACGTTGCCGGCGTTGCGGCTGGTGTTGTTGGTCAGGGTGAAGTAAACATCACCATTGGCCGGGTCAACCGCGCCCCACTCCGGGCGATCCATCGGGGTAGCGCCCATGAAGTCGGCAGCCAGGCGGGTGTTGACCAGCACGTCGGCCTGACTGGTGAAGCCGTTGGCTTCGTCCAGACCGTTCTGGCCGTAGACCAGCGGCAACCACTCGCCGGTGCCGTCATCATTGAACCTGGCGACATACAGAGTGCCTTCATCCAGCAGGCTGCCATTGGCGGTCGCCGCGTTGTAGTTCGCCGCAGTGACAAACTTGTAGATGTACTCGAAGCGGGAATCGTCGCCCGAGTAGCAGACGACCGGCTTGCCCTCTTCAGCCGGGGCAAAAACCACACCCTCGTGACCGAAACGGCCCATGGCGGTGCGCTTCTTCGGGTTGCTGGTCGGGTCGAACGGATCGATCTCGACCATCCAGCCGAAGCAGACCGGCTCGTTGCGATAGTCATCCGCGGCGGTTGCACCCTTGATGCTGGCATCGAAGCGGACAAACTCGTCCGCACCGTTGTCAGCCAGTTCCCAGGCATAACGGCTGGTCGCGCCGGTCTGCACACCGTAACGGGAATGCTCGCGCGGGTTATCACCCTTGTTGGTGAAATAGCCGGCCCAGTTCTCCTCGGCGGCCATGTAGGTGCCCCAGGGCGTATAGCCATTACCGCAGTTGTTCAGGGTGCCGCGGGTCATGGTGCCGTTCGGGCTGTAAAGCGTCTTGACGAAATCACTGCCGCGAACCGGACCATGGATCTCCATCGGCGTCAGCGCGGTGATACGGCGGTTCAGCGCATCCGGCTGAACGCTCCACTCGTTGTTGGCAGCCTTGACGATGCGGACCACCGATACGCCGTGGGCGTTGGCTTCCTTGCGTACCTGGTCAGCCGGGCGCTCGCCATCAACCAGCGGCGGCAAGGCACTGCTGGTGAGCGCAAGCCCTTGGGCTGCGGCGTGCATCAGGCGGGGTTCGACATACTCGTGATTGAGCACCAGCAGGCCGTCATCGGAACTGCCATCAATCGGGTAAAAATGCATGCCGTCGTGGTGTGAGCCAACCTGCTCGGCCTGATCGGCACCAGTGCTGTTGACCGAAAATGAAGGGAAGCTGCCCAGAATCGGCGTACCCCAGGGGATGATCACCTGGTAGCTGTAGCCCTCCGGAACGACAATCTCGTCTGCGCTGCTGACAGCAACGGCGGAAAAGCCCAGCAACGGAGCGGGTGACGGCGAGCCGCCATTGTCGTCGCTGCTGGAACTGCTCTTGCAGCCAGCCAGTCCCAGACCGAAAAAGCCCAGGGCAGCCGCACCGGCGCTACCCTTGAGCAGCTGGCGGCGGGCAAGACGGGCCTCCAGCACGCTGGAGAACAGACGGTTCATCTGTCGGTTGCTAAGGGGTTCATCACCCTCACCGTGATCGATGATAACCAACTGGTCACGTTGTTCGATGGACATCGGTTCCTTCCTCTCAGGTTTGGATTGCTTGGAAACCCGAACAGGATGGCGAGCGAACGTGACAGATCAGGCAATGAACGATGAACTTTCAGCGGCGTGCCGAAGACATGTCCAAGTCTCTTTTATGACAATGCAACACTGCAGAAACAACCATTACAGTTCCATTGCCGGCAGCATGCGGCGACTGTATGCAAGTACGCACGACCGGCTGGTGCCGGCTCCCTCTGGCAGGGTGATACCTGCCAGGCGGCAACAACCTGCCCAACTGCCGGACCTGCGCATAGCCTAGTCATCCTTACTGAGCAGCTTGCCGAGAGTAGCCCTGAGTTTGCCGGCCTTCAGCGGCTTGTTGAGCACGATGATGTCCATCTCTCGGGCAATCTGCCGACAGGCTTCGCTGTGATCTGCGGTAATCATGATGGCCGGCAGTTCACGGGCATAGCGCGCTCTGAGCGCCGCTACCGCTTCACCGCCGGTGCGGTTGTCATCCAGATGAAAGTCCACCAGCAGCGCATCTGGCGGGTGCGCCCCCAACCGAGCCTGCGCCTGCTCCAGATCGACGGCAGTCAGCACCTCGGCACCCCACTGCTCCAGCAGGCTGCGCATGCTCTGCAGAATGATCTGCTCGTTATCCAATACCAGCAACCGGCGCCCCTGCAGCGGCACCTCGATTGAACTGAGCAGTTGGCTGGCCTGAGCATTGCTTCGCTGAGCGGCAGCGACCGCCAGCGGAATACTGACCGAGAACATCGAGCCCCGGCCCAGGCGTGACTGCACCTCGATGCGGGCATTCAGCAGCCTTGCAATACGATCGACAATCGCCAGTCCCAGCCCGACACCGCGACGCTGGCCGGACCGCTCCACGTCCAGTTGATTGAACTCCTGAAAAATGCGCTTGAAGTCGCTGCGTGCGATACCACGACCAGTGTCCCAAACCTGAATACACAGCTCACTGCCGCGTGTCCGGCAGCCAACCAGCACGCCACCGCGTTCGGTGTAGCGAATGGCGTTGCTGATAAAGTTGCGCAGGATCCGGCTGAGCAGGCGGTAATCGGTACGCACCACCTGATCACCAAAGCGCCCGCGCAGGCCCACTCCGGCGGCCTCAGCCACGCTGCCGAACTCACACAACAGCGGCTCCAGAATGTCGGCTACCGCGCAGTCACCGCAATCGGGCTGCAGATTCGGCTGGTCCAGCCGCGAGATATCCAGCAAGTCGCTGAGCATGTCTTCGGCACTTTCCAGCGCCGTGTGCGAACGCTCGACCAGCAGACCCGCAGCTTCATCCAAGGGGGTCTCACGCAGGGTAGAGATCAGCAACCGCGCGGCATTGAGCGGCTGCAGCAGATCGTGACTGGCCGCTGCCAGATAGCGGTCCTTGCTGCGATTGGCCTGCTCGGCAGCATCTCGCGCCTCGCGCAACTCACCCTGGGTACGCTCGTGCTCGATAATCTCGAAACGCAGGCTTTCGTTCAGCGCCTCCAGCTCCCGGGTGCGCTGCAGGACCCGCTGTTCCAGTTCATCGTTCAGTTGCTGCATTGCCTGCTGCGCCTGCTTGCGCTCGGTCACGTCGGCAACAAAGGCTTCAATCACATGGTCGGAAGCGTCAGGGCGCAGCAGAATGTTCATGCGTACGTCCATCAGGCTGCCGTCGGCACGACGCAGCCGGGTTTCATAGCCGGTCAGTTCGCCCTTGCGCAGCAGGTGATTGCGAATGCGCTGGAATTCCTCTGCCCCCTCGATGAAAAACTGCTCGGCCAGCGAGCGCCGGGCGTGCACCAGCGCACTGACCGAGTCATAACCAAGCATCCGCGCCAGCGACTGGTTGGCTGCCCGCAGGCCATCCGTCAGGCTGGCCTGAAAAATCCCGTGCACCGCATTCTCGAACAGCCACTTGTAGCGGTTGCGCTCGTCCTCCAGCTCCTCAAGCCGCGCCAGCAATTCCGGGTAGTAGCTCTTGCGCGAGGACTGCGACCCCAGCCCCAGCAGCCCCGTCAGCACCTCACGGCGCGGATCAGAGGGCTTCGGCATAGACCACCTCGACATCCTGCAGACTGGATTCACGCGGATTGGTCAGGATGCAGGGGTCATCCATCGCGTGCAGCGACAGGGTGCGCAGGTCGCTGGTATCAACGCCATGCATGCGCAGACTCTGGTGAAAGCCCATTGCCTGTTTCAGCTCGATCAGATGTTGAACCAGCCGCTGGCGCACCTGCGGAGTAGTCATTCCGCGGGTATCAATGCCCAGAGTATTGGCGATCACCTTGAAGCGCTCCGGCGCGGCGTCAAAATTGAACGCCACCACATGTTCGACCAGGATCGCGTTGCATAGCCCGTGCGGCAGATCAAGGAAGCCGCCGAGGCTGTGTGACATGGCGTGTACAGCGCCAAGAATGGCGTTGGAAAACGCCAGCCCCGCCTGCAGGCTGCCGAGCATGATCTGCTCGCGCAGGGCAATGTCCTGCGGGTTCTGGATCATCTGTACCAGATTACCGTTAAGCAGGCGCATCGCCTCCAGGGCATGAGCGTCGGTCATCGGCCCGCTGCCGGTCGAGACGAAGGCCTCAATGGCGTGCACCATGGCATCGATTCCGGTACAGGCAGACAGGAAGGTGTCCATGGTTGACGTGGTTTCCGGGTCGATCAGCGACACATCCGGCACCACCGCCTTGCTGATGATGGAGAACTTCACCTTCTCCTGCTGATCGGAAATGATCACGAACTGCGACACATCGGCCGAGGTACCGGCGGTGGTCGGAATGCAGATCAGCGGCGGAATCGGCGCACGAATGGTATCGACGCCTTCAAATTCGAGAATATGTCGATCATGCGCCACGGCAATGCCGATGGCCTTGGCGCAGTCGATCGGGCTGCCGCCACCAATGGCGACAATGACGTTGCAGCCTGCAGCCCGGTACACCTCGGCACCATGCATGACCTCTTCGGTGCGCGGATTGGCAGAGACCTGGGTGAACAGGACATAGTCGAGACCCTGCTCCATCAGGCTTTGCTCAACATCGACTACCCAACCGGCGGCCTGCACTCCCGGGTCAGATACCAGCAGCACCTTGCGGGCACCGAAAGTAGAGGCGTAATTGGCGACGGTCTTGCGCGATCCTGCGCCAAAAATAATCTCGGGCGTGACAAACTTGCGCAATTGGCTGACATCGTAGGACATGCTCTGGCATCCGCGTTGTTGTTGTAATGCTGCGTGCTCCAGGGGGCCCCGCAGGCGGTCCCGGCAGACTACCCCAACGAGGCGTTTTTTATAAGCGCCAAGGCGGCGAACTAAGACTGAAGTAGCAACGGCTCGCCCCCTAAGTTGGATGGCTCGCCTGCCCTTGTGCTCGCCAGCATGGGAGCACAACAACAAGGATGAGCCTCCATGTCTGCGCGTCACCCAACGCTCCGTCAGCTTCTGCTGGTCTGTCTGCTTTGCCTGTTGAGCTCAAATCTGCGAGCCGAGAGCCCGCCGGCGCCCGGCTGGCAGCAGGCCGTGCAGCACCTGTTTCCCAGTGCCACCCGGTTGATCGAAAAGCAGGGCAGCCCGCCCGTATATCAGGCATTCCAGCTGGATCAGCTGCTCGGCTACGCCTTTGAGTCAACCGACTACTCCAGCCTGCAGGGCTTTTCCGGTAAGCCGATTCGGCTGCTGATCGGCATGACTCCAGAAGGCAAGCTGACCGGGGTGACCGTGTTGGAGCACCATGAGCCGGTGTTCCTGCATGGTCTGGGAGAACAGGCTCTGTTCGACTTCGCGGGCCAGTACACGGGCCGCAACATCGCCACGCCCATCGTCGTCGGCAGTACCCACGGCGGCAGTGTCGATGGCGATGCGGTGGGTTACATCGACGGCGTCAGCAAGGCCACCGTGTCAGTCGTCATCCTCAACGAAACGGTACTGCAATCGGCGATGACGGTTGCTCGCGCACTGCTGCCGGAGTTTGCCCAGGGACCACAGGCCGTCGCCCGTCCCGAGCGGTTCGAGCCAATGGACTGGCAGCAGTTGCTGACTCGAGGGTTGTTGCAGCAGTGGCAGCTGGATACGCCCGCAGTGGAAGCAGCGCTGGGCAACAGCCTCAATCTGTACCCGGGCTTTTCAGACGATAGCGGCCTGCCGTTCAGCGAGCTGTACTTTGCCTACCTGAACACCCCGATGACCGGCCGCAATCTGCTCGGCGAGGCAGCCTTCAGTCGTTTGCAAGACGAACTGCTGCCGGGCGAGCAGGCGTTGCTGGTGCTCTCACGCGGCCAGTACCCGCACGTGCCGGAAGACTTTATTCCCGCCACCGCGCCCAGTCGTATCAACCTGCTGCAGCATGGCAAGGCGATCGAGCTGCACGACATGAACTTCAACAACGGCATCCTGCTTCCGTTGCTGGCAGCACCGCCAGGCGACTGGCAGGCCAATATCTTCCGCATCAAAACCCACGCGGCATTCAATCCGGTAGAGCCTGCCGCGCTGCAACTCAACGTTACCCTGCGCCGTAACCCGCTGAGCGAGCAGCAAAGTCACTTCGAAAGGGCGTTGACGCTGGAGCCTGGACTGTTCGAGCTGCAAGAGGCCAGCGCAACCGCAGCGCCCACGCCGATCTGGCTGCAGATGTGGCAGCAACGTGCCTGGCAAATCGGCGCTCTGATGCTGTCGCTGGCGCTGGTCACCGCGCTATTCATCTATCAGCAGCGGGTCAGCCGGCACGCCCGCGGCTTTCATTTGCTGCGCGCCGGTTTCCTGCTGTTCACCCTGCTGTTCATCGGGTTCTACGCCCAGGGCCAGCTCTCGGTGGTCAATATTTTCACCCTGCTGCTCGCGCTCTGGCATGGCTTCGAGATCACGGTGTTTCTGATGGACCCGGTGATTTTCATCCTCTGGACCTTTACCTTCATCAGCCTGTTCCTTTGGGGGCGCGGCCTGTTCTGCGGCTGGCTCTGCCCCTTTGGTGCACTGCAGGAGATGGTCAGCTGGCTGGCGAAGAAACTGCACATTCGCCAGTGGAAGATCAGCGAACGCTGGCACCTGCGTCTGCAGTGGCTGAAATACCTCATTCTGGTTGCGCTGATCCCGACCGCTTTCTACTCGCTGACGCTGGCCGAGCGCCTGGCCGAAGTCGAGCCGTTCAAGACCTCGATTACCCTGTTCTTCGTGCGCAGCTGGCCATTTGTGCTCTACGCGGCACTGCTGCTCGGCCTCGGCCTGTTCGTGCACAAGTTCTATTGCCGCTATGTCTGCCCTCTCGGCGCTGGCCTGGCGATCCTCGGCCGGTTGCGCCTGTTCTCCTGGCTGACGCGCATCGACGCCTGCGGCAAACCCTGCCAGCACTGCCACAACAAGTGCGAGATCGGCGCGATCAAACGCAGCGGCGCGATTGATTACGATGAGTGCATTCAGTGTCTGGAATGCATCGTGATACTCAACAACGAAGATCAATGCGTCGCGCAGATCAGCGCGCGCAAGCAGGCGGCACGTGCGCAGCGCGCCGACAACAACATCATCGTCAGCGACTGGGCACCCCAACGCTGAGCTATTGCTCTACCACAACAACAAAAGGACGTAACCATGCACGCTCTTGATCTGAACCACATCCGCTGGAATCAGCTGCCGGGCTTCGAGAACTTCGACTACTGCATTCTCAGTGTCGACCGCCCCAACCAACTGGTCGACGTACTGTTTCACTTTCACGCCCACGATCCCATCGTGCTGCACCGCCACTGCGCGGTGAACCACACCTTCGTTATTCGCGGCGAGCATCAGCTGTTCCACGCCAACGGCAAACTGAAAGAAAGCCGCCCAACCGGCAGCTACACCATCAGCCAGCCAGACACCACGCCCCACCGCGAGTGCGGCGGCGATGGCGGCACCCTGGTGCTGTTCAGCATCCGCGGTACCGAAGGTGTGATGTACGAAATTCTCGATGACCAACAGAACATCATCGCCGCGCTCGACATGGACACCTTTGAAGCCTTGTTCGCAGCCAACAACGACGCAGCATAACGCCGGTGCCGGATGGCCATGAGCATCCGGCCTGATCTCCCGAACCGGGCACAGATGATGGCACCGGCACCCAGAGACTGGAAACATCCTGAATCAGGCAGACAATTGAGCCGCAAGCAACCGATCGTATACTAGGCACATCATTGGCCACTCAAGATCCCCATGTCCCTGCTGATAGCGTTTGCTGTCCTCTCCATTCTGGTTTCCTTCATCTGTTCCATCCTTGAAGCTGCACTGCTGTCCATGACACCCAGCTTCATTGCCCGGCAAAAGGTCGAACGCCCCAGACTTTATCCCAGACTGAAACAGCTGAAAGAAAACGTCGACCAGCCGCTGGCGGCCATTCTGACCCTCAACACAGTCGCTCACACCGTTGGCGCCACCGGCGTTGGCGCACAGGTGACAATCGTGTTCGGTGATGGCTACCTTGGCGTCGCGTCCGCGATCATGACCCTGCTGATTCTGCTGGGCTCGGAAATCCTGCCCAAGACGCTGGGCGCTCGCTACTGGCCGGCACTGGCACCGCTGATGCCCGGCGTGCTGAACAGCATGATCCTGTTGCTGAAACCGTTCATTCTGCTATCCGATCTGGTCACCCGCAGTCTCGGTGGCAAGACGCCGGAACATGACCTGCGTGCCGAGATCAAGGCCCTGGCTAGCCTTGGCCAGGAGCTTGAGTCGCTGGACGAGGAAGAACAGCGAATGATCCATAACGTGCTGGATCTGCATACCATCCGCGCCCGCGACGTCATGACCCCGCGTACGGTCAGCGAAACCCTGAGTCCGGAGCTGACGGTTGCGCAGGCGCGCCAGCGCGTCCAGCACGGCCAGTTCTCGCGTTATCCGGTGCTCGACGAGAACGAAACCCCGCTGGGTGTGCTGTTTCGCGTAGACCTGCTGGCAACCGATGACCGCGAGGCTCTGGTATCCAGCCTGATGAAGCCGGTCAAGGTCGTTCAGGACAGCCAGAATATCGAGGCGCTGATGACCCAGATGCTCAAGGAGCAACAGCACCTGTGTATGGTCTATGACGAGTTCGGCAGCTGGTGCGGTCTGGTGACCATGGAAGACATCATCGAGACGCTGATCGGTCGTCCGATCCTTGATGAAACCGACGAGATTCCCAACATGCGTCGTCTGGCACGCAGGCTGTGGGAGCACCGACTGAAGGCAGCTGGGTAAACGGTTCATCTCGGGTGAGCATGGTAGCTGCCCCAAGGCTGGCAGCGTTAAAACGCCGACTTGGCCAGGCGCAGGTGGCAGAACCATTTCCTGCGCTGATGTTGAGTCAGTATTTCGCCTTCACGGCGAGCCAAAGGGGCCGATTGCCCGGCCCCCCAAGGGCACCCGGCTACGCGGCCCTGCGGGTTCGCTGCGTTGCTCGGCTTGGCAGGGGCCGGCAGAACTCGGCTCTGTGAGCCTCAAACAGGCTGCCGTTCTGTTTCCTGCCAATCCTGTGCTACTCGCCCGCGTAAACGGGACGAACCCGAGTGCACACTCAATCACTGGAGCATTCGGCCGACCGCATTGGCGGAATATTCTGTAGCGTTGCCCGATTTTATGGGCAGAACAAAAAAACCGGTACCCACCAACGCGGGTACCGGTTCAGGCCATCTGGCCAGAAGGGCTGCTCTCGCAGCCCACGCACGATCCAAAAAGCTGTCGATCAGGGTGCCTCGGCTACCCCCGTTGTCATCGCCGCGACACCGTTGTTGCCATGCTCCATCAGGGCATCGTTTTCCAGACTGTAGGGCGTCCACGCGAGCGACTCGGTGCTGGGATCGCCTGTGCGGGCGAAGTTGCTCCACTGGGTCATCAGCAAGTCGGCCATTGCCGAGTCCTGCATACCCCAGCGCATGGAGGCATAGATATCCGCTGCGTCGCCCTGGGTCCCTGTCACACCGTTGTTGTTCAGGTCACCAATCTGCGGCAGGGCATAGGCGTCGGTCAGTACCAGCCCGAGCAGATAGTTCTGCACCATACCGGCCGGATAATTGAACAGGTACGGCAGCTCGCAGCCATGGCAACTGCTCAGCCCCAGATCATCCCAACCCGGCGGCACCCGACTGAAGCGATAGATGTACTGATTGGACTGATACTCGGCGCTGCGCTGCTGCAACCAGATCGGCAAGGCGGCGCGAATCGTGGTGTAGTCGCCGTTGGTCACCCCGGCCATCAGCGGCACATCGCTGGGCATGCCCTGCTGCACATTCCCGTAATAGGTGTTGGGCAGGTAGTAATTGTCCGAGTTGGGCCGATAGGTCTCCCGACGGATGTTGTTGTCCAGGTCTGCCTGGGCAAAGGCCGTCCAGGGCAGCGCCCGCGCCTGCTCCAGAGTGGTGACCCCGGCCCGCTCGAACAGTGCCTCACCAATGGCCTCGGACACTCCCAGCGAATCGGCCGGCGTACTGTCGGTCTCCAGCGGTGCGACGCCACTCTGCACGATTGCCTTGTGGAACAGCCCGACCGCCTGCGGCGAGTTCATCAGCGAGTAGACCTTACCGCCACCACCGGACTGGCCGAAGATGGTGACATTGCCCGGGTCTCCGCCAAAGGCAGCGATATTGTCGCGAATCCATTCCAGCGCCATGACCAGATCCATCTGGCCATAATTGCCGGACCCACCGTACCCACTCTCTGCGCTCAGCAGCGGATGGGCGATGTAGCCGAATGGCCCGAGGCGGTGGTTGACGCTGACCTGCACCACGCCCTTGGTGACCAGCCCGTTAGGGTTGTTGTACTGCGGCGAGTTGGCCGACAGGATGGCGAACGAGCCACCATGGAACCAGACCATGACCGGCAGCCCCTCGGCATCCTTGGGTGCGGTGATATTGAGGTAGAGCGAGTCTTCGCTCATGCCACCTTCATTGACCCGCTCCAGGGTGAAGTCCTGCGCCGACTGATCCGCCCAGGACGTCGCTTCACGCACACCTTCCCAGGGCTCGGCCGGCTGTGGCGGGCGCCAGCGCAACTCGCCCAGCGGCGGTTTGGCGTAGGGCACGCCGAGGAACTGCCAGGTCGAGGCATTGGCCTCAAAGCCGCGCAGCATGCCGCCGGTTGTCTCGATTTCAACCCGAGGGCCCGTCGAACGCTGGAAATGCGCCAACGCATCGGCGGTATCGACAACCTTGCGGGCCCGCGGATCGGTATCGGTAAAGGCACCGACGTCATCCAGTCGCTCCAGCATGGCCGTCAGGCTGTTGCGAAAGTCGGCGCTGGGCTGATCAAAGTTGATATTGCCGGCGTTGAACGAGACTTCCTGGCGGATCTCGTGGGTGATCTGGATGCCATTGTTCAGATTGCCGTCGGCGTCCAGAGTCTGCAGCAGAATCAGCATATTGGTGACACGCTGATCACTGGCCGACTCTGCACCGGCAACAATGCTCAGAGGTGTAAGCTGCTCAGCGCCCACTGCTGATCCCAGATCCAGATCGCCAATGAAGAAGCGGATGGTTTCATCCTCCCGATAGCGGAAGCCACCCTCGGCGTCGGTCTGGCCGACGGGCGTCGTGCTGCCCTGGTAATCCAGCCCGGCCACCGGGCTGTCAATGAACACCCCGGTCCGCGCAGGGTTTGCGTCGGAGCCGCCGCCCCCGCCACCCAAGCACCCCGTCAATGCCAGAAACAGCGGGGTCAAAGTCAACCCCAGCGCGGCTGAGCGCGCTGGTTTACGCACGTTTGAAATACCCATTTTGCACTACTCCCTGTTGCTTGCAGAGCGACAGCACCGGGCTGCAGCAGCAGCCGGTGGGTCATGTACCAACCCTGAATTGAGTTGCCGGCAGCGGCGACTCAGTCGTCGCTGAAGCGCTCGCCCAGATGGGACTTCGCCTCGGCGATATCGGTAAGCTCGACATAGGATTCGCTGGTGGCGTTGTAAATCGGATAGCTGATTTCACCGTCGATGCTCGGGCTGCCGGTTTTGGCGAAGTTGGTCCAGATAGTCATCATCCGGTCGACAACCTCCTCGTCGGTGGCCTCACGCATCTCGGCCAGCGATGCGGCTCCCATGCGACCCTGAATTGTCAGGCCAAGGGCCTCGCCATCGGCCAGCGAGCGGGTATCCGGACGCAGGGTGCCGCTCTGACTGATCGCACGGTGGAACAGCCCTGCGGCCTGCGGCGACGCCATCAGCGACAGCACCTTGCGGCCGCCGCCGGACTCACCAAAGATGGTGACGTTATCCGGGTCGCCGCCAAAGGCCTCGATGTTGTCCTGCACCCACTGCAGGGCCATGATCAGGTCCATCTGGCCATAGTTGCCGGAACCGCCATAGTTGCTCTCGGCGGTCAGCTCCGGGTGCGCCAGATAGCCAAAAGCGCCCAGCCGGTGGTTGACCGAAACCTGCACCACCCCCTTGCTGACCACCGCTTCGGGGTTGTTGAACGGAATGGTGTTGCTGGTCAGGGCAGTAAAACCGCCACCGTGGAACCAGACCATAACGGGCAGGTTGTCGGCGTCCTTGGGCATGGTGACGTTGAGGTACAGCGAGTCTTCACTCATGCCGCCTTCACCAAAACGCTCCAGCGCCGCGTTCTGGGCGGCCTGGTCACTCCAGGCGACGGCATCGCGCACGCCTTCCCAGGGCTCTGCCGGCTCGGGCGCACGCCAGCGCAGCTCGCCCAGCGGCGGCTTGGCGTAGGGTACGCCAAGGAATTGCCAGGTCGTGTTGCTGGATTCGAAACCGCGCAGCTCGCCGCCGGTGGTGGCCACGACAATACGCTCACCGGTCGAGCGGCTGAAATGCTCGCGGGCATCGTCTGCTGCTACCACCTTGCGGGCACGGGGATCGGTATCGGAAAACGCGCCGGCACTTTCCAGATCCGCAACTAGGCCGGTAATCGCCGTGCGGAAATCCGCCACCGGCTGATCGAAATTAATGTCCGCAGCAGCGAGCGAGACTTCGGTGCGAATCTGCTCGGTAATCTGGATACCGTTATTCAGATTGCCGTCGGCATCCAGCGTTTGCAGCAAAATCAGCATATTGTTGACCCGAGGGTCAGATGCGTCGGTTGCCCCCTGAATAATACTCAGCGGTGTCATCACTTCTGCACCGACAGCTGCCCCCAGCACCAGATCACCAATGGAGAAGGTAACCGTTTCGCCCGGGCGATAGCGGAAGGTTCCGGTGTCACTGGTTGTACCAGTGTTGCTGCCTGCACTGTAGTCAAGACCTGCCACGTGGCTGTCCACAAAGGTGCCGGTGCGACGTTCATCGTCACTCCCGCCGCCGCCACCAAGACAGCCGGCCAGCGGCAAGGTAATTGCCATCAGGGATATGCTCAGATAGCTGAGACGCTTGGGAGGTGTTGCAATACCGGGGTTCATGCTGCTCTCCGTTTTATTGTTGTAAGAAGCCAAGCAAGAGAAATGACTTGCTGGTCACCCTCCGCTCCGGCTGAGCATAGGCAGACTTGCAAGGCACAACAACGGAAAAATGAATGATCATTCGCAGCGATACGGCGACTCATTTTCGAGACATCAATCCTCTCCGTCTCGGCCAGTGCTTCCCCTCTCATGTCACGGCAGATAAGCCTATTAAATGGAGCGAACATTCATTCTTAATGAAAAACCGTCATCTATGAACGCTCGACCCCACGTCCCCATCACCACCGGCGATTCCCGGAAGAGGCCTTTAGCGAGACAGAACACCATGACCAAACAACTGCACAGCAACCCTGTTGAGCAATATTCACCGCGCTGATGGCAGCAAACGCGAGCGCAGAAACGCCACGGGCGCCTTGCGGCGCCCGTGGGTTGGAGGGGTAAAACCGGTGAATCAGGTCAGGTCGAAACGATCAGCGTTCATCACCTTGTTCCACGCTGAAACAAAGTCGGTCACGAACTTCGCCTTGGCGTCATCTTGGGCATAGGCCTCCGCCAGCGCCCGCAGCTGCGAGTTGGAACCAAACACCAGATCCACCCGAGTACCGGTCCACTTCACCGCGCCGGTCTTGCGGCAACGGCCTTCAAACACATCGGCATCGTCCGAGGTCGGGAACCAGGCAGTGCTCATGTCGACCAGATTGACGAAGAAGTCATTGCTCAACGCACCCGGGGTGCTGGTAAACACGCCGTGCTTGCTGCCACCGTGGTTGGCGCCAAGAACCCGCAGGCCACCGACCAGTACAGTCATCTCCGGCGCACTCAAGCCGAGCAACTGCGCCTTGTCGACCAGCATCTCCTCGTCCGAGACAGTGAATTTGGTCCGGCGGTAATTACGGAAACCATCAGCCTCGGGCTTGAGCGGCTCGAACGACTCGGCATCGGTCTGCTCGTCAGTGGCGTCGGTACGACCCGGCGCAAAGGGTACGGTCACACTGTGCCCGGCATCCTGCGCAGCCTTCTCGATAGCCGCCGCGCCGCCCAGCACGATCAGGTCAGCCAGCGAGACCTTCTTGGCACCGGCAGCGTTGAAATCTGCCTGGATGCCTTCGAGTACCTTGAGCACCTTGGCCAATTGCTGCGGCTGGTTGGCTTCCCAATCCTTCTGCGGTGCCAGGCGAATCCGTGCGCCGTTCGCTCCGCCGCGCTTGTCAGAATCGCGGTAGGTCGAGGCTGACGCCCAGGCAGTCGAAACCAGCTCGGCAACGCTCAGACCGGAGCCCAGCAACTTGGCTTTCAACGTGGTGATGTCCTGCGCATCGATCAGCGGGTGATCGACTGCCGGCACCGGATCCTGCCAGATCAGATCTTCCGCCGGAACTTCAGAGCCCAGGTAACGCACCTTCGGCCCCATGTCCCGGTGGGTCAGCTTGAACCAGGCGCGAGCAAAGGCATCGGCGAACTCTTCCGGGTTTTTGTGGAAGTGCTCGGAGATCTTGCGGTACTCGGGATCCTCGCGCATCGCCATGTCGGCGGTAGTCATCATGATACCGACCTTCTTGCTGGGATCCTCGACATCCGGCGCGTGGTCTTCCGGTGCAAGATTCTTTGGCACCCACTGCCAGGCGCCGGCCGGGCTCTTGGTCAGCTCCCAGTCATAACCCAACAGCACATCCAGGTAGCCCATATCCCACCTGATCGGGTTAGGCGTCCAGGAGCCTTCCAGACCGCTGGTGATGGTATCGCGGCCCTTGCCGCTGCCGAAGCTGCTCTTCCATCCAAGCCCCTGCTCCTCAATCGGCGCCGCCTCGGGCTCCGGGCCCACATGCGCCGCATCGCCGGCACCGTGCACCTTGCCAAAGGTATGGCCGCCGGCGGTCAGCGCCACGGTTTCATAATCATTCATCGCCATGCGAGCGAAGGTTTCGCGAATATCGCGGGCCGAGGCGAGCGGATCGGGCTTGCCATCCGGGCCTTCCGGGTTGACGTAAATCAGACCCATCTGAACTGCCGCCAGCGGGTTTTCCAGATCACGCTCACCGGAATAGCGGCTGTTCGGCTTGTCGCTGGTCGCCAGCCACTCGTCCTCTGCCCCCCAGTAAATGTCTTCCTCGGGAGCCCAGATGTCGGCGCGACCGCCACCAAAACCGAAGGTCTTGAAGCCCATGGATTCCAGGGCAACGTTACCGGCAAGGATATACAGATCCGCCCACGACAGCTTGCTGCCGTACTTCTTCTTCACCGGCCACAACAGGCGGCGGGCCTTGTCCAGGTTGGCGTTATCGGGCCAGCTGCCAATCGGCGCGAACCGCTGGTTTCCGGTAGAGGCGCCGCCACGGCCGTCGGCCGTACGGTAGGTGCCGGCCGAATGCCAGGCCATGCGGATCATCAGCGGGCCGTAGTGACCGTAATCCGCAGGCCACCACTCCTGGGAATCGGTCATCAGCGCGGTAAGGTCCTTCTTGACCTCGGCAAGATCGAGTTTGCTGAACTCGGCGGCGTAGTCAAAATCGCCACCCATGGGATCGGATTTGGGATTGTGCTGGTGCAGGATCGCCAGATTGAGCTGGTTCGGCCACCAGTCCTTGGTCATCTTGAGCCGGGTATTAGACCCATGCATTACCGGGCATCCGCCAGTCTTCTTGTCAGTCATGTCAGTCTCCGCTCTTGTTTGGGGTGTCATATCGCAGGATCGGAGGGAGTCAGTCTGCTGAGCGCCTGGGAACCTGCAACCTGCCAGTAAGTTAAGCACGGAGCCGGAATAGCGCCATTAACTTAAATCAAAGCATTCAATAGGCTTTGACTATAAAAACACCCCAAGCGATGTTTTAACGCCATCGCGCTGGCGCATCAGCGCCGGGTTGTGCTGAATAATGGCGGAAGGACATGGGAGTCGAACCCACCAGACACGCGTTGCGCATCTCACCGGAGTTGAAGTCCGGGCGCCCCACCGGGGACGATGTCCATCCATTGCGGCGGCAGGCTCAGCCTGCCACCAGAAAACGTTGCTCACGCACGAAGCGGGTCACGCCAGCGCGATCCAGATACTCCAGCACCTGAATGGTCAGGTTGCGGCCGATGCCCGAGGCGTCACGGTACTCGGCGGCGTTAAAACTGCCGGACGGCGAGTCTGCCACCAACTGCCGTGCGACCGCTACCAAGCCTTCCACCTGTGATGGCAGGTAATAACGGTTGGATGCCACCGCAACCAGTTCACCGGCCCGCTGCATGCGCTGCAAGAACGCCTTGAGTTCCCCCAGTTCCATGCCCAATGCCGTGGCCAGCTCGCCGACAATCGGCGGCCGCAGCCCGCCCGGTACCAGCTCGGCAGCCACCCGCGCCAGCAGCTCGGCATCACCCGCCTGCAGCTGCGGCCGGTGATCTGGCAAATGCAGCGCCCAGGCGGTGCGTTGCAGCCGCCCCTCGGCCTGCCAGCGCTGCAGCAACTGGCGCGCCACCGGCAACGGCAGTTGCAGGCAGCCGACCAGCCCGAGCTGCCCCTCCCCCGGCCCGAGTAATTCGGGATGCTGCTGATGCCAGTCGGCCAGACGCTCGGCCAGTCGCTGCCAGCGCGCTTCGCTGGCCTCGACGGTCAGCGCGACCCGATGACCGGCCGCCGCCAGAACAATCAGGCCCTCAGCCGGCAGCAATTGCTCAAGCTGGTCGGCGGACAGATTCAGTTTCAGCGCCAGTTCCGGCAGCGCCACCGCACCCTGTCGCAGCGCTGCGGCCAGTACCTCACGTGGCGTGCTGGCGGCCGCCCAGGCTGACAGCCATGCCAGCCGCTGCGGATGACTGCGGCCGCGGCGCATACCCTGCGGGTCCAGCACCCGGCCGCCACCCAACGTGGTGTTGGCCGCCGGATCGCGGATGATAAAACGATCTCCCCAGACCGCGGCCGCCGGCTGCTCCAGCATCAGTTGCGCCAGACCGGCCGCTTCATCGAGCAGCACCACCCGCACCGACTGGATCGCCGTACCCAGATGCAGTTGCAGCACGCCCCGGTGCCAATGGCTGTCCGGCAATTGCGTGAGAGAAACGTCCAGCCGATCACTCAGCGGCAGGACCTGCGCGCTCAGCCAATCGCCACGCTGGGGCTGTTCCGCCGACACCGCACCACCCAGATTGAGCGCGCAGCGTTGCCCGGCTTTTACCTCAGCGACCTCACTGGACGCCCGCTGCAGGCTGCGCACCCGCACCTCCTGCCCATGCAGCCAGAGCGTCTGGCCTACCTGCAGGCGACCGCTGACCAGCGTGCCGGTCACCACACAGCCTGCCCCGGCGATGCTGAAGCGCCGGTCGATCATAAGGCGTGCCGGACTGTCGCTGGGCCGCGCCTGCCGCCGTTCGGCCCGTGCCAGCAAGGCCTGACGCAAGGCGTCGATACCCTGCCCGCTGGTGCTGGATACCCGCCATACCTCCGCATTGGGCCAGCCCGCCTCGGCGGCCAGCGCCTGAACCTGTTCGGCGACGCTTTCGCGCTGAGCGTCATCGACCAGATCGCAGCGGCTGATCACCAGCGCCAGCTCGCGTCCCCCCAGCAGCTGCAGAATCGCCAGATGCTCGCGGGTCTGCGGCATCACGCCGTCATCAGCGGCCACCACCAGCAGCGCCATATCCACCCCGGCGACGCCCGCCAGCATGGTGCCGATAAAGCGCTCGTGGCCGGGCACGTCGATAAAGCCCAGCGGCTCGCCGGTGTCGCTCGGCAGCCAGGCAAACCCCAGTTCGATAGTCAGCCCGCGGCGCTTTTCTTCGGCCAGCCGGTCGGTGTCCACGCCAGTCAGGGCACGAATCAGCGCCGTCTTGCCGTGGTCGACATGCCCGGCAGTGGCGATGATCACCCGGCCACTCCCAGGGCGGTACGCAGCACTGCCGGATCTTCCAGGCAGCGGCAGTCGAGCAGCAGGCTGTCATCGGCAATGCGGCCGATTACCGGCTGCGGCAGCTGACGCAGGCGCTCGGCCAGCTGACGCAGCGCACGACTGCGCTCACGCCGATTGGCGCTGGTGCTGCACAGACGCAGCGCCGCACTGGGCAGCACGTCGAGCGGCAGCGAACCGGAGCCGATCTGGCTGCTGACCGCGCACACATCCACCGCAAAGGCCTCCCCCGCCCAGCGCTGCAGGTCAGGCAACAGGGCGTCGCAGGTCTGGTGTATCGACTCGGCGCTGCGGGTCAGCAGCCGCAGGGTCGGCACCCGCTGCACCAGAGTGTCCGGGTCGGCATACAAGCGCAGCACCGCTTCCAGTGCTGCGAGGGTCAGCTTGTCGCAACGCAGTGCGCGCTTGAGCGGGCTCTTGCGGATACGCGCGATCAGATCCGCGCGCCCGGCGATGATGCCGGCCTGTGGCCCGCCGAGCAGTTTGTCGCCACTGAAGGTGACCACGTCGACGCCTTCGGCCAGCACCTGAGCCACCACCGGTTCCGCTGGCAGCCCCAGCGCCTGCAGGTCGATCAGCGAGCCGCTGCCCAGATCCACCGCCAGCGGCACCTTATGCTCACGGGCAATCGCCGCCAGCTGCGCCTCGCTGAGCGCGGTACTGAAGCCTTCGATGCGGTAGTTGCTGGTGTGTGCCTTGAGCAACAGCGCGGTGCGCGGGCCAACGGCTTCGCTGTAGTCGCGCGGGTGGGTACGGTTGGTGGCGCCAACCTCGCGCAGCTTGCAGCCGGCGCGGGCCATGATGTCCGGCAGGCGGAAGGAGCCGCCGATTTCGATCAGCTCACCGCGCGACACCACCACCTCGCGGCGGTTCGCCAGTGCATTGAGCACCAGCAGCACGGCAGCGGCATTGTTGTTGACCACGGTCGCGGCTTCCGCGCCGGTCAGGCGGCAGATCCACTGCTCGACATGATCATCACGGTCGCCACGCTGACCGCTGGCCAGATCGAACTCCAGATTGCTCGCGCCGAGGGCGACCGCATTCATCGCCGCCACCGCTTCCGGCGGCAAGGGCGCGCGGCCCAGATTGGTATGCAGCACCGTCCCGGTCAGGTTCAGCACCGGTCGCATGGACGGCGCCAGCGTCGCCAGCAGGTGCTGACGCAGCCAGTGCAACAGTGCCTCGTCGTCGCTGATCTCGCCGCCGCGCCACAGCTGCAGCGCGGCACGCACACCATCAACCACCAGTGCGCGGCCGTGATCGGCAATCAGTTGCTGCACCAGCGGCCAGGTCAGTACCCGGTCGACCGCGGGTGGTCGGTTAAAGGTGGCCGTCATGCGACCACCCTTGGCTCAGTCTGCGTCGCCGCTTTGCAGCAGGCGCAGAATCTCTGCCAGCGCGCCATCGGCAAGCGCGCGCATTTCATCGTCGGTGCGGTCCTGAATCGGATGCGGAACAAAGACCATGGCCGGATCAAAGCCAAGGGCCTTCGACTGCAACGCCGCGGCCTGAACAAATTCACTGGAGGCAACCCCTACTCCCGGGATCTGACGTGACTCCAGGTCTGCGATGTCATGCATACAGCACGACGTGCAAGACCCTCAGTCGGCCAGACCTTCCACCAGCAGATCCACCTCGGCGGCCATCTGCTGCTTGAGTTCGGTCGGAGCAATGCGGGTGAAGGTCGGCTTGTTATAGCGCTTCACCGCAATACCCATGGCTGCCAGCTGCTCCTCTATACGGTCGAGGAAGACATTGCCGCGTGGCTTGGAAATGTCGAGCAGACCGACCACCTTGCCTTCAAGGCTGGCGGGACGGGCCAGACGCGCACGCTGCGCCGGCGCCCGTTCCGCAGTCGGATCGAGCACAATGCTGTGGTTCATGACGTTACCTCACGTGTTACCGGAGACGAACCGACCGGGCCTGAAGCGGCCCAGCCGGCAATAATGGCGGAGAACAGGCCGGCGGTGCCGCCAGCCCGGACGATCAGCAGCCCGCCCGGACGGAACTTGGGCACCTGCTGATCCTTGAAACGTTCGGGGATACCTTCGGCGATGCCGCCGGCACCGGCTACCAGTTCGGCACCGGGAGCCAGCAGCAGCTTTTCGAGTTCTTCACGCAACCGCTGCTTCGACCAGCCAGCCTCGATAAAGACCCGCGCATGTTCGGGCGAGACTACCAGCACCGCGTCACCGGCCATCGCCAGCTTGGCGTGGTCCACGGTGCGCAGCGACAGCGCAAAGGAGCGCGCCAGGGATTCCGGATCGCGCGACTTCTGATCGACAATCCCCTGCACCCCTTCGCCGGGGAACAGCGTCACCGCCGAGCGCCCGGCCTCAACGCCGCGCTCCTGCGCCAGCGGCAGCCAGTCGGCGTCTTCGGCCTCGGCGAAGCAGAAACTGTACTTGCCCGGGTTGCCCAGGGTTGCGCGGTCAATCTCGCCCGGTCGGCCACCGCCGACGTTGCGAATAAGCAACTGCAGCGCCCGGCCAATGGTGGCGTTGGCGCGGTTGCCCTGCCCCAGCGCATTGACGCCGGAATTCATGCCGATGGCGCGGGCGGCAGGGCCGTTGACCACAATCATCGGGCTGCCGAACATGGTGGTGCAGATCAGCCCGTGCAGGCCGAATTCATCGGTCAGCGCTGCTTCCAGCGCAGCCAGCAGTACCGGCATGTATTCCGGCTTGCAGCCGGCCAGCACCGCGTTGATGGCGACTTTTTCGACCGTCACCGGCACCAGGTCCGGCGGCATCAACCCGACCACGTCGTCGGGCTGGCGGCTGGTGCCCTTGAGCATGCGCAGCACCCGCGCCGGTGTCGGCGGCACCACCGGCAGGCCATCGCTCCAACCACGCTCGAAGCAGGCTTCCATCGGGTCTTCGGCGCTGCCCATGTCGATCTCGCGCGACTGCAGGCGAATATCACCAAAGGCCAGTTCCAGTTCCTCGGCAATCCCCGGCTCCAGCGTCTTCGAGCCGCAACCCGGGCGCATCACCGGCAGCGCCTCGCCCAGCTCAGCCAGGCCGGTCAGCTGTCGCCAGTCTTCCTTGTGCCAGCCGTAGGTGCGCTCGAATTCCACGCCGTTCTCGACCCGAATCAGCGTCGGCACAAACTCGATGCCAAGGTGGAAGGAGTGTTCGAGCGTTTTGTCGTACAGCGAGGACGGCAGGTCGGCGGCATACTCGGCCGAATCCTGCGCGTAGACAGTCAGCGGCCCGGCCTGGGCAATCTCGGCCAGCAGCGGCTCGACCAGTCGACAGGTCGGGCAGTCAGCCTTGGCGACGACGATCAGGCCATCGGGAAGTGCAGGTTTCATGGGCAGCCCTTTGAGGGTCTTGTGTCTCAAATAGCAGACAGAATAGGCAGGCTGACGCCCAATTCCAACCACCGACCGCCGTCATGGATGCGCTGATTGAAGGGGTATCAATACAAGCGAAGCAGCTCACCAGCGCGCGTAATGATCCTCTACCAGCCCCCAGGCACCATCCAGCGTCAGCGTCTCCCCGGTAATCCGCAACTCGCCGCTGAATTGGCCGAAGTGCTGCTTAAAATTGGACGCCAGCAACAGTGCATTGAGCTTTTCCTGGCGGGTGCCAGCCGGCTCGAACTGCAGGTCAACCAGCCCGTCCGCCGAGCGCAGCTGCCAGGGCGCCAGCGGCTTGGCGCGGTCAAATTGAAAGTCGACCATGTCGACCTTGATCAGTTGATCGTCAAGCCAGATGCCGTTCTCGGTAAAGCCGGTTTCGTTGACCCCGGCCGCCAGGTTAAAGCCGAGGCGCCTACCGTCAGGCAAGCGGCAGGACAGACTGCCCCAGTTCCAGAATGTTTCCCGGCGCATAAAGCCCGTGGTCCAGTCGACTGCCGCCAGCGCGCCGAGCTGGCGCAGATCAAACTGCTGCTCGCGCCAGCTGACGCTGCCGGTGCAGACCCGCGCGGCGGTCTTGCGGGTGAATACCCAGCCCGTATATCCGGCCCGGGTGCAAATCGACAAAGGCTGCTGACTCGCCCCCTCGTCAATCCGCGCATCGATGCGGGTGCCGTCGGCCAGCTCGACCAGCAACTGACGCACGCCGGCTTCGCCAGCAGCATCCACAGTGATTCGGTTACGCCCTTTCTCGAATACCGCCCGACCACTGCCAGGCCGTGAGTCGAACGTCGTGCCGCGGGCCAGCGGCTGGAGAAAGCTGAACTCGTCGAAGCGCCGGGTGTGTGGATCAAACAGGTAGACGAAGGCACTGCTGACCAGCTTCAGATCGACAATCGCCACGCCAACGATCAGTTCCGAGCTAAGCAGGCTGATGAACTGAAACTGGTTCGCGCCAAACCGCCGCGCCAGCTGCGAGCGCGGCTTGTCCATCACCGTACGCAGGTCAAAGTCCAGGTAATTGATTTCCTCTACCCCGTCGGGGAAAAGGCCATAGCAGGGCTGACCGGATGCATCGATCAGGCGGGGTAACGCGGGCATTGGCGTGCTCTCTTGTTATTGGCAGAACCGAGCTCGACGAGCTGTGTTCAGTAAAGCAGAAGCTGCGTGCCAACCCTATCGCATTGACGGAAAAGTGCCAGAGCCTTTGGTGATTGGGGAATGGATACTGCGCTAACGCGAACCCGCAACTGGATCCCTGCCTGCGCAGGGATGACGAGGTTTATGTATCGGCATTTCCAAAGCCACGCTCCGGAGTTGGCCAGACGTAAGCGGCATTCAGAGTGGAGCCTCCCACGGCAATCCAAACCTCCACGTCATCCCTGCGCAGGCAGGGATCCAGTTGCGCAAATGCATCAGCCAACATAGACCCACTGCCATACCACGAGGCGCGCCCCAATGACCAAACACCCCTGCGTCTACATCCTCGCCAGCCAACGCAATGGGACCCTGTACGTCGGCGTCACCAGCAATCTGCTCAAGCGTATCTGGGAACACAGGAACGGCGTGGTCAGTGGTTTCACCCAGCGTTACCGAATCCACCACTTGGTGTACTTCGAGCAAGCCGCCGACATGCTCAGCGCCATCAGCCGCGAGAAGCAGCTGAAGCGCTGGAAACGACAATGGAAAATCAACCTGATCGAGCAGAGCAATCCTGCTTGGGATGATCTCTACACCAGACTCGCAGCCCCCGGGCAGGAGCGCTGCTGAGCGAACGGGTTTATTCGACCACCACTACCCGATTGCGGCCGCTGTGCTTGGCCTGATACAGACCATCGTCGGCACGGCGCATCAACTGCTGATAGTCCGGGTGACCATTGAAACAGGCAACGCCGATACTCAGCGTGATGTTGAGCGTCCGATCCTGCGGCAGACGGAAGACTTCCTGCTCGACACCGCGGCGCAACTTCTCGGCCACGCGACGCGCGCCATCCAGTCCGGTATCGACCAGCAGCATGAGAAACTCCTCGCCACCCAGACGGAACAGGTAATCCCCGGCACGACTGCTGTTGATCAACAGCGAGGCCAACTGCTGCAGCACCCGATCCCCGGCCTCGTGGCCGTAACTGTCGTTGATCTGCTTGAAGTAATCGATATCCAGCGCCAGCACGGAAAATGGCGTACCGTGGCTGCGGGCATGACTGACCTGACGGGTCAGCACTACCGGCAAAAACTTGCGATTGAGCAGGCGGGTCAGCACGTCGCGGCCGGCTTCCAATTCATTGTTCTGCTCAAACAAGTGATCAAGGCTGAACCGGATTGCCTTCACCGTTTCCCGCAATTCGCGCAGGCGCGCGATGCGCTCGGCCGGGTCCTGGTCGAACAGCGGCAGCAGCACATCGTCTATCCGCTCCATACCATCAAGAATCTGCTGGGCCTCGGGCGCACCCTCAAACGCATGGGCGCCCTTGTGCCGGAACCACAGGCCAAACTCGGAGGCGAGAATACGCGGCAGGTGTTCACCGCTCTGGCCAACCGCCTGATCGAACATCAACTGATTCTCCCAGTCGAACAGCGCGGCCCGTTGACGTTCCTTTTCAGTAGCAATGTTCTGGGTGACCGAAAACAGGCGATAGGCTTCCTCATTGCGCGAGTTACGATCGTGCGAGGTGGAATAGGCGTGACTCATGACCTCCATCGCCAGATCCACGGTGTCCGACATCAGCCGCGCCGCATCCAGGTGCTCGCGATCGGACAGCTCGCAATCCTCCTGCAGCAACGCGATAAAACGGTCCTTGAGACAACGTGCACCGCGCAGCACCAGGTGCACCGGGATATCAATGCGGGCATGAACCTCACCTACTTTCTTCTGCTCGGCAATGATTCGTGCCAGCGCGACCTCATCCTCGCTGTCAAACAACCCTTCCAGCCAGCGACGCATGGACAGACTCAGGCGGCCCTGAACCTGATCATGCGAGAGAAAAAGCGACGCAGCCGGATCGGCCATCATCTCCGAGTAGAACGTTTCGGTCAGATCAACAGCATGACGAATGCAGAACTCCAGTACAAAGCGACGACTCTGCTGACTGAACTTCTGGTTTAACAGCCCCCATTCCTCGGACAGCTGCTCGACGGACAAACGCGGCATTAACAGACACCTCAAAACGACTGGCCGGCGATTGTTTCACGCTCGCGCGCTGCTGTCATCCTGCCACTAGAGCCGTTCCAGAGCCTTCAGCAACTGTGCTCGCTCCCACACACTGAGCAACTCGAGCGGATCGGTACCAGCACCGCGCCAGCTATCCTGCCCCGCAACACGACCGTCTTCCAGTTCGCAGCCCAGGCAGTGGTGCAGCTCGCCGGCGTCCTTGAACAGAGCGATACGCCGGCCATCGATGCAGACATGCACCACGCCAGTGTC
Source organism: Halopseudomonas sp. L-58 (assembly GCF_056859475.1). Classification (NCBI taxonomy): domain Bacteria; kingdom Pseudomonadati; phylum Pseudomonadota; class Gammaproteobacteria; order Pseudomonadales; family Pseudomonadaceae; genus Halopseudomonas; species Halopseudomonas sp. L-58. The sequence goes on along the minus strand of NZ_JBSXON010000062.1, from coordinate 36,277 downwards.
GATCTCGGCCCAGCGCGGCCCGTCATCGCGCATCAGCGCGCTCTGCTGCAGGGCAACATCGCGGAACAGTTGATACACCTCACGGGCAGAGACAGTAGCAGTAGCAGAACGAGCTGGCATGAGAATGGCTATCTCCGATAATCAGCAAAAATCAGCAAAACGGCGCTGCAGCTTGTGGAGCCGGCAATCGCACACTACGCTGGCTGGCAGCTGAATGGCCGACAATGATAACAACGAGCCCCCCATGAGCAACTCGATACACTCGCACCTGAGAACCGAAGTGATTGCCACCTTTGTCGTCAATGCGCTGCTCAACGGCGCAGTTGCCTGGGTACTGCTCCGTGAGCAGGCGACGCTCAGTCTGCGTGGCGAGGGCGGAATCGCCGCCGACCTGGTGATCACCGCCCTTGTCCTTTGCATGTTGCTGAGCTGGATCACCATAGCCCTGCAGCGCCGCAAGGTCAGCAGCGGCCAGTTTCCCGCAGTCGCCGCGGACCGATTCAGCGTGCTGCGACAGATCATTCGCTACCTGCCGGACCGCCCTTTCGGCGCTGCCCTGTGCATCGGTCTGATGGCAACACTGATCTACGCTGCACCCACCATCGCGCTGCTCGGTCTGTTCGGCATTGAGCAGCTGAGCGTCAGTCAGTACCTGATTTTCAAGACCCTTTGGACCGGGCTGATCGCCGCTCTGACCTGTCCGCTGGCGGTGCTCTTCCCACTGTTCAAACACCAGGCAGCCGGCACTCCGGCGCCACTGGTCAGCGACGCCGGAGCCTGATCACGCGCTCGGGCTCAGCGCCTGCCAGGCCCGATCACCCCGTCTGGCACCGCCGGCAGCCCACATGCGCTGCACTGTCTGGTCACGAGCCCAGCGTTGCCCGCCGGCGTCCTCCGGCTGCTCGGCCCACTGCGCAGTTGCTCGCGTCATCAATGTGCGCACCCATTCGGTCGCGCCGGCCAGCAATACCAGGCCTTGATCGGACTCAACCTCAGCGGCAATCCGCTCGAGCAGGGTAATCGCTGCCAGCATCTGCCGTAGCATTGCCTGCGGCCAGTCGCGGGCGCGCCCTTCGCGCAGCAGATAACCCATCAGCGCCACACTGACATACAGCTCCTCCAGGGCACCAAAGGGGCGGGCATAATCGGTCCAGCCATCACCGGGTAGCATCGCCGAGGCATCCAGCACCACGTCCTGCAACTGCATGCGCGCGGCCGGCAGCTCGGGCATAAAGGCCGCCGGATTGCGCGGGCTCATCGACACACCATCCGCCGTGGCAGGCATGCGCATCACGCTTAGAGCGCCATCCTGCCCGCTGGCGCGGCACACCACAAAGTACGCCTCGCAATGCTCAGGCAGCGGCACCCAGCCCTTGTTGCCACTCAGGCGAATACCACCTGCGTCGTCGGCTTGCCAAAGGGTCTGCAAATCACGCGGGCTGCGAATGCCCTCCTCGCTCAGACTGAAGCCGTGCAGCCCGCCACCGCTGATCTGCGGGAACATCGCCCGCAACGCAGCCTCGTACCCGGCGCTGAAGGCCCAGGCAGCACGATCTGCCTGGAAGCCGCCCATCACTGCCAGTGCGAATGGCGACAGCTCATCCAGCGGCAGCTGCCGCCAATTGGCCAGCCAGTCATCTGCCGTCTCCATCACAGGTACATCGACCGACGCCTTCAGGCACCACTGCACAGGGGAAAACGCGCTCACAGACCTATCCTCTTGTTCGCTTTGTTGGCTACCCAGCGAGACTAGCACAGGGCCGTCCGAAACAGCCGAGCCTGCACACTGCCTGCAGGCCGCTGGTCGAGCGGGAGCTCGACCTCCCCGAGACTGCGCTACAACCACGCCTGATAAAACGCCAGTTCCTCTTCCAGCACCTGCGCCAGATGCGCGGCCTTGCGAAAGCCGTGGCGCTCGTCGGCGAAGGTGACGCAGTGCACCGGTACGCCGTTGTCGTCCAGAGCGGCGACCATCTGTTCGGTCTGGCTCGGCAGCACCACCGCGTCGCGCAGGCCCTGGAAGAAGATCACCGGGGTGCGGATGCGGTCGGCCTGGGCCAATGGGGAGCGTTCGACGTAGCGTTCGGGCTGGGTGTCGGGGTCGCCAATCAACCAGTCGATGTAATCGGCTTCAAACTTGTGGGTCACCGCGCGCAGCTGTAGCGGATCACTCACACCATACAGACTGGCGGCAGCGCGGAAGCGCCCTGCCCCGGCCACCAGCGAGCACAGGGTGGTGTAGCCGCCGGCGCTGGAGCCGCGAATAAATACCTGCGCCGGGTTGATCCTGCCCTGCTGGCCGAGATAGTCGACCGCCGCCAGCACGTCCTCCACGTCGGTGACGCCCCAGTTGCCCTGCAGCCGCTGGCGATACGGCCGGCCGTACCCGGTGCTGCCACGGTAGTTCAGATCGGCAACGGCAAAACCGCGCTGGGTCCAGAATTGGATGCGGTTATCCAGCACCGGATAGCAGGCCGACGTCGGCCCGCCGTGGGTGAAGATCAGCAGCGGTGGCGGCTGATCCAGCTGCTGGGCGTGATTGCGCGGCGGGTAGAAGAAGCCGTGGGCACTCTCGCCACCCGCGCTCAGATACAGCAGCCGCTCGGGGCGGGACAGATCAGCGGCGTCCAGCGCACTGTCTTCGCCCAGCAGCCGGGTCAGTTCACCGGTGGCCAGTTCGATGCGCAGAATCGCGGCGGTGCAGCTGGGCGACGCGCCGATGCAATACAGCGCCTTGCCGTCGCTGCACAGGTGACGAAAACGACTGTAGGCGTGCGCCAGCCGCCGCTCTTCGGCGCTGACCGAATGGCGCAGCGCCAGATGGCCGTATCCGGCCTCGCTCCAGCTCAGCGCCATCCATCCGTCCTCCAGCGGCAGCCAGGTGTTGCTGCCCTGCTGCCAGGGCGCAGGCGCGTGATCGGCGGCAATCGCCAGCAACTTGCGCGGACCGTCAGCCGCAACCTGCCAGGGCACCCAATAGCCACTGCGATCAGACAGGCAACACAACTGGCCGGCACGATCAAAGCGCGGCTGCTGCCATGCGTCATCCGCGCCACCGACCGACTGCACCTGCGCCACGCTGCCGTCGGCAGCCAGCGTTGCCCGCATCAGCCGGGTGCGCGTCCAGCTCAGATCGGGGCGATCCCATTCGATCCACGCCAGCTGCGTGCCGTCATCACTGACCTGCGGACTGTGGTAAAAGTCAGCGCCGCTGGCAAGCACCTGACGCGAACCGTCCAGCCCAATGGCGACCAGCCGGTGCTCCACCCGCCCCGGCAGATGCGCCTCTTCCACCGCCAGCACGCGGCGGCGCGCAAGGTCGGCGCAGAGTCCGCCGTAGCGGCATTCGGGATAATTGGTCAGGGGTTCAAGGCGCTGCCCTTCCGGGCATTGCAGATACAGCTGCTGGTCGGCTTCGTTGACGAACACCAGCAGGCAGTCTGGCTCGTACTCACCGGGCAGCACGCAGAAGCTGCCGCCGCCGTATTCATACACACGGCTGCGCACGGAATGGCCTTGGGGGGTGACCGTGCGGGTGACGCCGTCCTGCCAACGCTGCAGCACGCTGTCACCCTGCTGCGGGCGAAAGGTCAGCCACCAGAGTGCGCCGTCGGCGCAGCACAGATCGCTGTAGTCAGCGCTGGCGGCAACCGCCTGCGCTGCACTGAAGTCGCTCGGCCAACGGCCGGGCAGGGTTACATCAGACCTTGCAGATGATCCTCGAGGTACGTTCATTACGGAAGGTCAACTCCTCTATCCCCGGCTGGGGCTGCTCTGCTTCGGCTCTGGCCTGCAGAATCTTGTGATGGTGTGGCGACTTGCTGCACACCGGGTCCGCCTGGGTGGCATCACCGGTCAGCAGGTACGCCTGACAGCGGCAGCCGCCAAAGTCCTTCTCCTTTTCGTCGCAGGACCGGCACGGCTCGCTCATCCAATCATAGCCGCGAAAGCGGTTGAAACCGAAAGAGTCATACCAGATGTGCGACAGGCTGTGCTCGGTCACGCTGGGGAAGCTGACCGGCAGCTGCCGCGCGCTGTGGCACGGCAGCGCGGTACCGTCCGGGGTGATGGTCAGGAAGATATTGCCCCAACCGTTCATGCAGCCCTTGGGGCGCTCCTCGTAGTAATCGGGGGTGACCAGAATCAGCTTGCACGGGTTGCCCTGCTCGGCCAACTTCTCGCGCCACTCATTGGTGACCTGCTCGGCGTGATCCAGCTGCGCCTTGGTCGGCAACAGCCCGGCGCGGTTCAGGTGCGCCCAGCCGTAATACTGACAGGTCGCCAGTTCGACAAAATCCGCCTCCAGCGCCACGCACAGCTCGATGATGCGGTCAATCTGGTCGATGTTATGCCGATGGGTCACGAAGTTGAGCACCATCGGGTAACCCGCCGCCTTGACCGCCCGCGCCATCGCCAGCTTCTGCTCGAACGCCTTGCGCGAGCCGGCCAACATGTTGTTGATCTCGGCATCGGAGGCCTGAAAGCTGATCTGGATATGATCCAGCCCCGCCTCGCGGAACGCCTCGATCTTGGCCTCGGTCAGCCCCATGCCGGAGGTGATCAGGTTGGTGTAAAAGCCCAGCTCACGCGCCGCGCCGATCAGCTCGGCGAGGTCTTCTCGCACCAGCGGCTCGCCACCGGAAAAGCCCAGCTGCGCCGCGCCCAGCGCCCGCGCCTGGGTGAACACGTCGATCCACTGGGCGGTGCTCAACTCACCCTTGTGGTTGGCAAACTCCAGCGGGTTCGAGCAATACGGGCACTGCAGCGGGCAGCGGTAGGTCAGCTCGGCCAGCAGCCACAGCGGTGGCCCCTGTTCAGCGGATATGGAGCCAGTGTTGAGCATGGGCCACCTCGATGAAGGCCAGAACGTCTTCGTCCAGTCCCGGCACATTGGGAAACTTGTCTGTCAGCGTGTCGATGATGTCGGCGACCGGACGCTTGCCGTCGACCAGCAACAGCACCTCGGCGGCGCTCTCGTTCAGCTTGACCATGCCCTCCGGGTAGAGCAGCACGTGGCTGTTCTGCACCGGTTCCCACTGCAGACGAAAGCCGGGGCGCAGCACCGGCGTGTTATCACGCACTACCGGGTTCATAGCGCGATCCCCCGGTGCCAGGCCTTGTCGGCCGTGACCGTGTGATACGGCGGGCGCTCCAGCTCATAGGCCATGGTCATGGCGTCGAGCATGCTCCAGAGCACGTCCAGTTTGAACTGCAGAATCTCCAGCATGCGCTGCTGCGCCTCCCAGGTGGTGTAGTGATGCAGGGTAATGCGCAGGCCGTGCTCGACGTCGCGGCGGGCCTCTTTCAGGCGCTTGCGGAAATAGTCGTACCCGGTCGGATCAATCCACGGGTAATGCTGCGGCCAGCTGTCCAGCCGCGACTGATGAATGTGCGGGGCAAACAGCTCGGTCAGCGACGAACTGGCCGCCTCCTGCCAGCTGGCCCGGCGGGCGAAGTTGACGTAGGCATCCACCGCAAAGCGCACGCCCGGCAGCACCAACTCCTGCGACAGCAGCACCTCGCGGTCCAGCCCCACGGCCTCGCCCAGACGCAGCCAGGCCTCGATACCGCCCTCGCTGCCCGGCTCTCCGTCGTGGTCGATGATGCGCTGAATCCACTCGCGGCGGGTGTCGCGGTCCGGGCAGTTAGCCAGAATCGCCGCGTCCTTCACCGGAATGCAGACCTGATAGTAGAAACGGTTCGCCACCCAACCCTGAATCTGCTCGCGGGTTGCGCTGCCGTCGTACATGGCAACGTGGAACGGGTGATGAATGTGGTAGTAGCGGCCCTTGTCGCGCAGGGCCTGCTCGAATTCGGAAATACTCATCGGCTCGCGCTGCATGGCGGCCTCCTTACAGAACGATCTGCATACCGTCATGGGCGACCTCGATGCCATGCGCCACCAGTTCGGCGCGCTCGGCAGAGTCCTCGTCCAGGATCGGATTGGTGTTGTTGATATGAATGAGCACCTTGCGGCTGGCCGGCTGCGCATCCAGCAGCTCGATCATCCCGCCCGGCCCACTCTGCTGCAGGTGGCCCATCTCGCTGCCGAGCTTGTCGCCCACGCCAGCAAAGGCCATCTCGTCATCGCGCCACAGGGTGCCATCCACCAGCAGGCAATCGGCATCACGCATGGTCGCCAGCAGCCCGTCATCCGGCTGGCCCAGGCCCGGTGCGTAAAACAGCACACCGCCGGTGTTGGTGTCGCGCACCAGCAGGCCGATGTTGTCGCCGGGGTGCGGGTCGTTGCGGTGCGGCGAATACGGCGGCGCCGCGCTGCGCAGCGGAATCGGCAAAAACTCCAGCACCGGGCAAGCCGGAATACGGAACGGCTCACCCAGCCCGATCCGACGGCGCTGCAAACCACCGTTCCAATGGCTCAGCATCGGGAACAGCGGAAAGCCGGTCTGCAGGTCCTCATGGACCATATCGGTACACCAGACCTCGTGCGGGCAACCCTCACGCAGGGTCAGCAGCCCGGTCACGTGATCGATCTGGCTGTCCATCAGCACAATCGCCCGGATCGCCGTATCACGCACCGCCCGCGCCGGTTGCAGCACAGGCGTTTGCTCCAACTGGGTACGAATATCGGGGGAAGCGTTGCAGAGAATCCAGTTCACCCCGTCATCCGACAAGGCAATGGAAGATTGGGTACGCGCTTTCGCGTTCAGCGTGCCACGGCGCAAGCCGTCGCAGTTGCGGCAGTTACAGTTCCACTGCGGAAAACCACCGCCAGCAGCTGAACCAAGTATCTGTACATGCATGGGATCTGTCCTCGGCCAGCGTGCCTAAACGCCCCGGAAACCGGGGCGCCCGGTACTCAGCGGTTGGCAAAGTACATGGTGACTTCAAAGCCAATGCGCAGGTCGGTGTAGCTGGGTTTAGTCCACATGGGTCGATCCTCTTGTTATTGCGTGGGTTTACAGCGTCGGCAGGAACCGACGGACTCAGTTAAACACCGGGATCGGGGGGTACGAATGATACTTTGGGAGTAGATTTGGTCGTGATTTGGTTGGTGTGGGGGTGGTTGCTTTGCATTGCACCACGGCTATCTTGGCACCCTGGTACCCAATAACCCACAGGTAAACCCAATGAAAACCGTTAGCCGCCGTACGTTTGAAGACAACCTCAACAAGCATGCACCTCAAGCGTTAGCCAAGCACCTTCCCATCAAGGTGACCAGTCCCGATGGAAACGACTTTGTGGTCGTCAGCGCCGCTGAATGGTCGCAACACCAAGAGACGTTCCATGTGCTGCAAAGCATGGACCTGATGCGACAGATCGCGACGTCGCTTGAGGCCTACAACACGACCAAGGCTACACACCGTGAGCGGCAGCACAAAGCATAGTTACCCTTATTCGCTCGGCTTCAAATTGCCACCCTCCTTGGTTTTTATGGCGTCTACGCGCTGTGGCGAAATTACGTGAAGCGCTCCCTACTTTAGCGAAAGAAGAACATACGGCAAGCTGAATTTCGATCAGAGCACAGACCGACGAGTCCGCACGGACCCCGGGTCCCCGTTTACGCGGGCGAGTAGCGCAGGGCTGGCGGGAAATAGGACGGCAGCATGTCTGAGGCTCGCAGAGCCGAGTTCTGCCGGCCCCCGTCAGAACGAGCAACGCAGCGAACCCGAAGGGCCGTGTAGTCGGGGTCCAAGCTGGCCGCGACCTTTCTTTTGGTTACTTTTCTTTGGCCACGCAAAGAAAAGTGGCTCGCCGTCAGGGCGAAACGGTGACGTGATGAATCATCGCGCGGTGCGGGGATGACGTGGTGATATGCGGATATGACGTGCGGTCGGTTTGCCGTAATGACGATTGGTCTAGATGCTGCGAAGGCAAAAGGCAGACGTGAGCAGCGCACGCGAGGTCTGAGCAAACAACGCAACGGGGCAAAGGCCGCTCGGGCAGGCGCTACCGGCGGAGCGCGGGAGCGATCAACGACGAGTAACACGTCCATTACTCGTAATGACTCCACAACCGAATCACCTTCACCACCCTCTCCGCCTCCAACACCTGATACACCAGTCGGTGCTGAATATTGATACGGCGTGAATACGCGCCTGCCAGATCACCCACCAATTTTTCAAACGGCGGCGGTTTGCGGTATGGGTCTTCGGCGATCAGCGCCAGCAGTTCTTGCGCTTTAGGCTTGAGGCCGGCGGAGGACAGTTTCTTTGCGTCTTTCTGGGCGTGCTTGGTGTAAACCAGTTTCCATGTCACCAATCCAGCTCTCCATCGCATTCTGTCACGGGGGTTTCCATACCCTCGCGAATAGATTCACGCATGCCCGGTACGGAAAGCAGGTACAGCGTTTCCTGGATTGCCGACCAATCCTCTTGGGAAACCAGCACCGCACTGTTCCGTTTACCCAGGATGGTGATGGGCTGATGGGACTCTGCAGTCTCGTCAATCAACCGGTAAAGGTTGCTGCGCGCCTCTGTGGCGGTAATTCCGGTCATGACACCCTCATTGCATGTACATTTTTTGAGCAGTGTACGCTCGTGAAAGCGTACGTCAATACGCACGTAATTGACGTGCAGGTTGTTGGGTAAGTGTGAGGTAGTGCGCAGTGATGGTGACAACCGCACGGACCGCGGGGTCCCCGTTTACGCGGGCGAGTAGCGCAGGCGGTGTTCATTTCTGCCACGCGACGGGGCAAAGGCCGCTCGGGCGCAGCACGCTGCGCCCCTACGCCTGGGTCTGGCGAGCGGTCGTCAGAAGCGCAGAGGCTGGGAACAGTCAAAACCGGTCACGTTGGTGCAGGTGTCAGCACGGGCACGGCATGCCGTGGCCCGGGAGATCGGCTCAGCAGCGGTGCTATAGAGCCATCCCCCACCAAATCCCAGACAAAAAAAGGGCGTGACCGAAGTCACGCCAAAGTTTCACGAACAGACTTGCAGAATGAGGGGCATGTTCCCTCAGGGGTAGTACTCAGGGCCGACAACTCACCACCAGCCCCTAGCGCCCCGGCAGGTGGAGCAACCTGCGCGGGGTTTGCCTGGGTGGGCTTAGAAGAAGCCCAGCGGGTTGACGTCGTAGCTGACCAGCAGGTTCTTGGTCTGCTGGTAGTGGTCGAGCATCATTTTGTGGTTCTCGCGACCGACGCCGGACTTCTTGTAACCACCGAACGCGGCGTGGGCCGGGTACATGTGGTAGCAGTTGGTCCAGACGCGACCGGCCTGGATGCCGCGGCCTACGCGGTAGGCGCGGTTGATGTCGCGGGTCCAGAGACCGGCGCCCAGGCCGAACTCGGTGTCGTTGGCAATCGCCAGGGCTTCTTCTTCAGTCTTGAAGGTGGTAACGCTGACCACCGGGCCGAAGATTTCTTCCTGGAAGATGCGCATCTTGTTGTGGCCTTTGAGCAGGGTCGGCTGGATGTAGTAGCCATTGCCAAACTCGGCACCCAGACGCTCTGCGCCGCCACCGATCAGGAACTCGGCACCCTCTTCGCGGGCGATTTCCATGTAGGACAGGATCTTGTCGAACTGCTGCTCGGAGGCCTGCGCGCCGACCTGGGTGTCGGTATCCAGCGGGTTGCCGCGCTTGATGGTACGGGTACGCTCCAGCACCATGCCGATGAAGTCGTCGTACATGTCTTCCTGGATCAGCGCGCGGGACGGGCAGGTGCACACTTCACCCTGGTTGAAGAACGCCAGCACCATGCCTTCTACGGCTTTGCTGACGAAGGATTCTTCCGCCTGCATGATGTCGGAGAAGTAGATGTTCGGCGACTTGCCGCCCAGCTCCACGGTAGACGGGATGATGTTTTCCGCAGCGCATTTGAGGATGTGACGGCCAACCGGGGTGGAACCGGTGAACGCCAGTTTGGCGATGCGGGTGCTGGTGGCCAGTGCTTCACCGGCTTCGCGGCCGTAGCCGTTCACCACGTTCAGCACGCCCGGCGGCAGCAGGTCGCCGATGACTTCCATCAGCACCAGAATGCTCAGCGGGGTTTGCTCGGCAGGCTTGAGCACGATGCAGTTACCGGCAGCCAGGGCCGGCGCCAGTTTCCACGCGGCCATCAGCAGCGGGAAGTTCCACGGAATGATCTGACCAACCACGCCCAGCGGCTCGTGGAAGTGGTAGGCGGCGGTGTGCTCGTCCAGCTCGGCGGCACTGCCTTCCTGCGCGCGGATACTGCCGGCAAAGTAGCGGAAGTGGTCGACGGCCAGCGGGATGTCGGCGTTCAGGGTTTCACGCACGGCCTTGCCGTTGTCCCAGGTTTCGGTGACGGCGAGCAGTTCGAGGTTCTGCTCGATGCGGTCGGCGATTTTCAGCAGGATGTTGCTGCGCGCCTGCACGGAGGTCTTGCCCCAGGCATCTTTGGCAGCGTGAGCGGCGTCCAGCGCCTTGTCGATGTCTTCTGCGGTGGAGCGCGGGATTTCACACACGGCGTTGCCGGTGACGGGCGTCAGGTTGGTGAAGTACTGGCCTTTGACCGGCGCGACAAACTCGCCGTTGATGTAGTTGCCATAGCGAGACTTGAAGGAAACGACTGAGCCTTCGGCTCCGGGTTGTGCATAGATCATTGTTGTTTTCCTCTGAGCGAAGCCTGACCCCGCACGGGTCAAGTCATGGTTCGATCTTAGTAATGGGTCCGGGGTGTCTGGTATGCGCCGTTGGCAGGGTTGACGTCGTTATTTAGTAGTAGATTGCCCGACCAGCAGCGTTCTCTCAGGCTAGCCGCCAGGCGACGCTGCGGCGCGTCATCTGACCGGCGGTCAGGCGCTCTGCACCCGCAGCACGCCGGTATCAATCGCCAGATGCACCAGCTCGGTCAGCGAGCTGACGTTGAGCTTTTGTTTAAGCACAGTGAGATTGTTAGAGACGGTCTTGCTGCTGATGCACAGGTTCTCGGCGATCTGCCGGGGCGGCACGCCGCGGGCGAGCATGACGAAAATCTCGAACTCGCGCTGGGTGACGTCGCGCAGGCGTGGGTCTAGGCGTTCATCGCTGCCGGCGCAGGCCAGCTGGGTGGCCAGCTCCTGTTCGATGTAGCGCTGGCCCTTGAGGCAGCGACCGACCGCTTCGAGCAGCACCTCGGGCGAGGCATTTTTGGTGATGTAGCCAAGCGCGCCGGTCGCCAGCGCCTGACGCACCAGCGGCAGTTCATCGTGCATGCTGAAGAACAGCACACGCAGCAGCGGCCAGCGCTGCAGCAGGCGGCGGGCGGTTTCGATGCCGCTGATGCCGGGCAGGCCAATGTCCATTATCACCAGATCGGGCACCCGCTGCTGGGCGGCGGCGATGGCCTCCTCCCCGCTCTCGACGCCGCGCACCTCGGCTTGCCCCAGCATCATCGCCAGCAGGCTGGTATAGCCCTGGCGCACTACCGCGTGATCGTCCACCAGCAAGATGTTCATGCTGCCTGCCTCCAGGGAATGCTCAGTTCCAGTATCAGCCCGCCCTGCTCGGCGCTGCGCAGTTGCAGCACGGCGCCAAGGCAGCGGGCCCGTTCGTGCATCGAGTGCATGCCGATACCCCAGACGCTGCCCTGCTCCAGCCCGCAGCCGTCATCTTCGATACGCACCACCAGTTGATCACCCACGCAGCCGAGCCAGATCTGCACCTGCGTGGCGCGGGCGTGGCGGGCGACGTTGTTGAGTGCTTCCTGTACCAGCCGGTACAGATGCGCACGGGCGTCGGGCGTGAGTTCGGGCAGGTCGGTGGTCAGCAGCAGGCGGCAGTCGATGCCGTGCTGCACCTGCCATTGTTCGCTCAGTTGGGCCAGCGCCTGCTCCAGTCCAAGGCGCTGCAGCACCACCGGGTGCAGGTCGCGCACCAAGGCACGAAAGCCCTGCTGCAGGCCGTCGCAGCTGCCGATCAATTGCTGGCTGAGCTGTTCAATCTGTTCGGGCGAGGCGCTGCGGCTGTGCTGCAACATAAAGGTCTGGGCGCGAATGCCGGTGAGGTACTGGCCCAGATCGTCGTGCAGCGCGTGAGCCAGCTGCGTGCGCTCGTCTTCCTGCACGCTGAGCAGCCGCTCGGTCAGGCTCTGGTTGCGCTGCTCGGCTTGCTGCAGGGCACCGGCCATGCTGTTGAAGCGCTCGGCCAGCTGGTTCAGTTCCGGTTGCTGGCTGGCGGCCAGCCGCGTATTGAAGCGCCCAGCCGCGACCTCATGCAGGCCGCCGAGCAGTTGCTGATAGGCACGCTGGCCACGGCCAAGCGCCCAGTGAATCGCCAGCAGCGACACCGCCAGCGCGGCGGCAAACACCAGCAGCAGGAGCTGCACCGATTCCCAGATTTCGCCCAGTTCGTCGTGCGGGTCGGGGGTGATGTGCCACTGGGAGCCGTCGTTGAACGACAGCGTCAGCGGCGGGAAGCGCTCATCCACCGTCGGTTGCAGCCAGTTGACCAGCCAGCGCGGCACGTCTTCGGCCGTGGTCGCGGCCAGAGCCTCGCCCACACGGCTGATGCGCAGGTGACGCAGGCCGTCGAATTGCTGCGGGTCGGGTGAACTGGCGCTGCGCGACAGGCCGTCGAACAGTTGCAAGGCCAGCGCGCGGCTGGCGTGCAGTTCGCGCACCAGATCCTTCTCGGCCTGCTGCAGCAACACCAGCAACAGGCTGAGCAACATCGCGGCGAAGGCCAGCAGCACTCCCGCGTACAGGCGTGCCGCCAGCGGCAGGGTTTTCATCGGGGCCTCAGCGGACGACGAAGGTGCCCTGCATACCCTTGCTCTCGTAGCCCTTGAGATAGAAGGCGTAGCGACCGGGGATCAGCGGGGTAAAGAAGATTTCGGCCTCACCGGCTTCCTCGAATTCCAGCTCGTGCAGCACGGCGGGTTTGATTTCCACATCCCCGGCCTCGACCTTGCGCAGGTGCACGGTCTTGAAGAAGTCGGGCGCCTGGAAGGCGTATTCCTTCTGGCCGGAGGAAACGATCATCAACTGATAGGCCTTGCCGGTTTCCAGCTCGTATTCGCTCTGGCTCAAGGCGAAGTCGCTTTCTTCGTTGCCAAGAATCAGGTCGGGCAAGGGCGTGGTACGGCGGGTCAGGTCACCGGCGGCGAACAGGCGGTCGGTGCCAATCAGACAGATCAGCATGAGGCTGACGTGCAGCATGGTGCGGGTGTGCGACATGGGGGCAGTCCTTTTCTTATTGTCTTGCCGCCATGCTAAAGACCCTGCCGCGAGCCGAAATACTACCTTGGTACCGGGCGATTGGTACTTTCTTCATATTTCCCCGTCGGCGGGCGGTTCATATGCTGGGGCCACAACAAAAAGGAGGCCCCGATGCGCCCGCTGCTCACCCAAACCGCATTCTTCATGCTCGCCCTGTGCGCGGCCACACTGGTCGCTGAACGCAGCCATGCCGAGCCGCTGGCGGTACGCATTGGCTACGTGGCCTGGACACCCGACCCCGGCCCGGTGCTGTCGAACGTAATTCCCGAGCCGACCGACGCCGGCCTGCGCGGGGCGGAACTCGCCATCGTCGACAACAACACCACCGGCCGCTTCCTCAAGCACGACTACCAGCTGCTGACCGCCAGCGAGCCCGAGCTGGACGCCACCCTCGACGCCGCCCGCGCCCTGCATGCCGACGGCGTGCGGCTGTTCATCGGCAACCTGCCGGCCAGCGCGCTGAGCACCCTGTCTGCCGAGTTTGGCGACAGCCTGCTGTTCAACGCCGGCAGCTACGACGACGTCCTGCGCACCACCCAGTGCCTGCCCAACGTGCTGCACACCTTGCCCAGCCGCGCCATGCTGGCCGATGCGCTGGGCCAGTTTCTGCTCAGCCGCAAACTCAAGCGTTGGCTGCTGATCAGCGGCCCGACCGAAGAGGATCAGGCCTACACCAATGCCCTCAGACGCGCCGCCCAGCGTTACGGCATGCGCATCGTCGCGGAGAAAGAGTGGAGCTTTGATACCGACCTGCGCCGCGCCGCCCAGGCCGAGGTGCCGTTGTTCACCCAGACCGACGAGTACGACGTGGTGCTGGTGGCCGACGAGCGCGGCGACTTTGGCGAATACATCCCCTACAACACCTGGTATCCGCGCCCAGTGGCCGGCACCCAGGGCCTGACCCCGGTCGGCTGGCACAAGACCATCGAAACTTACGGCGCGGCGCAGTTGCAGAAGCGCTTTGAGGAGCACGCCGGGCGCTGGATGAACAGTCTCGACTTCGCCGCCTGGCTGGCCGTGCGCTCCATTGGCGCGGCGGTCACCACCCTCAAGACCACCGACGCCGAGGCGATTGCCGCGCTCAGCGTCAGCGACCGGCTGCCGATGGACGGCTTCAAGGGCCGCAAGCTGAGCTACCGGACCTGGAGCGGCCAGCTGCGCCAGCCGATTGCGCTGGTGCAGCCGCGCGCACTGGTTACTACCTCACCGCAGGACGGCTTCCTGCACCCCGGCACCGACCTGGACACCCTCGGCTACGACGAGCCCGAAAGCCAGTGCCGCATCGCCGAACACCTGAACAAGAGCTGATGGAGCTGCCCATGACTACCCTGCCCTTTCGCAATGCCCTGCTGGCTGCGCTGATTACCGCTGCGAGCGCCCCTGCTCTGGCCGAGACTGCCTACGTCTCGAACGAGAAGGACAACACCATCTCGGTGATCGACATGAACACGCTGGAGGTCACCGACACGCTGGAGGTCGGCATGCGCCCGCGCGGCATTCTGCTGTCGAGCGACAACAGCAAGCTGTTCATCTGCGCCAGCGACTCCGACACGGTGCAGATCATGGATCTGGCGACCCGCCGCATCATTCAGGAACTGCCATCCGGCGCCGACCCGGAGCAGTTCGCCCTGCACCCGAACGACCGCACCCTGTACATCTCCAACGAAGACGATGCGCTGGTAACCGTGGTCGACGTGCCCACCGCCGAGGTGCTGGCACAGATCGACGTGGGCGTGGAGCCCGAAGGCATGGCGGTCAGCCCGGATGGCAAGTGGGCGGTCAACACCAGCGAAACCACCAACATGCTGCACTGGATCGACACCACCACCAACGAGCTGGTCGACAACACGCTGGTTGACCAGCGCCCGCGCCACGTCGAGTTCAGCCACGACAGCAAGACGCTGTGGGCCTCGGCCGAGATCGGCGGCACCGTCACCGTGCTGGACGTGGACTCGCGGGAAGTGAAAAAGGTGCTGACCTTCGAGATCAAGGGCATTCACCCGGATCGTATCCAGCCGGTTGGCGTGCGCCTGACCCGCGACGGCAAGTACGCCTTCGTCGCCCTTGGCCCGGCCAACCACGTGGCGGTGGTCGACGCCAACACCTTCGAGGTGCTGGATTACCTGCTGGTGGGCCGCCGCGTCTGGCACATGGCGTTCAACGCCGATGAAAGCCTGCTGCTGACCACCAACGGCATCAGCGGTGACGTATCCGTGGTCAACGTCCACGACCTGGAGGTAGTGAAGTCGATCAAGGTCGGCCGCTTCCCCTGGGGTGTGGTGATTACCCCCTGATGAGCATCTGTGTGCAGGGAGTCAGTTTTGCCTATGGCGAACGTCAGGCGCTTAGGCAGGTGGATTTCAGCTGCCAGCCGGGCTGCCTGAACGCCTTGCTCGGCCCCAACGGCGCGGGCAAATCGACGCTGGTGGCGCTGCTCAGCCGTCTGTACGACCTGCAGCAGGGCGACATCCTGCTCGACGGTTTGTCGATCCGCCAGCACCCGCGTGCGGCGCTGCGCCAGCTCGGTGTGGTATTTCAACAGAGCACGCTGGATCTGGACCTCAGCGTGCGCCAGAACCTGGCCTACCACGCCGCCCTGCACGGCCTCTCGCGCCGTGAGGCGGCGCAGCGCATCGACGCCGAACTGGCCCGCCAGCAGCTCGGCGAGCGTCAGCACGAACGGGTACGCGCGCTGAACGGCGGCCACCGCCGGCGAGTCGAGATCGCCCGCGCCCTGCTCCATCAACCGCGCATCCTGCTGCTCGATGAGGCCAGCGTGGGGCTGGATCAGGCCAGCCGCAGGGCGCTCAATCAGCACGTGCGTGCGCTGTGCGATGAGCAGCAACTGACGGTGATCTGGACCACTCACCTGCTCGAAGAGATTCTGCCCAGCGACCCGGTGGTGATGCTCAACCGCGGCCGCGTGGTCGCCCAGGGGCAAGCCGACGCGCTGAGCAACGGCGCGACTCAGGAGAGCCTGAGTGACGCCTTCGAGCGGCTCAGCCGCGCCAGCGAGGAACCCGCCCTATGACCGCCGCCCAGTACCTCAACTGCCTGCAGGGCGTAATGCAGCGCGAATGGCTGCGCTTCTTCCAGCAGCGTTCACGCTTTCTCAGTGCGCTGGTGCGGCCGCTGCTGTGGCTGCTGGTGTTCGCCGCCGGGTTTCGCGCCGCGCTGGGGGTGTCGATCATCCCGCCATACAGCACCTACATCACCTACGAGACCTACATCCTCCCCGGGCTGTGCTGCATGATTTTGCTGTTCAACGGCATGCAGGGCTCGCTGTCGATGGTCTACGACCGGGAGATGGGCAGCATGCGTGTGCTGTTGATGAGCCCGCTGCCGCGGCCGTTTCTGCTGCTGTGCAAGCTGCTGGCGACCGCGCTGGTGTCGCTGATTCAGGTTTACGCCTTCCTCGCGATTGCCTGGTGCTTCGACATTCGCCCACCGCTCTGGGGCCTGCTGGCCGCCGCGCCTGCCCTGCTGCTGGCGGCGCTGCTGCTCAGTTCGCTGGGCTTGCTGCTGTCCAACGGCATTCGCCAGCTGGAGAACTTCGCCGGGGTGATGAACTTCGTCATCTTCCCGCTGTTTTTCCTGTCGTCGGCGCTGTATCCGCTGTGGAAGATGCGCGAGTCCAGCGAGTGGCTGTATTGGCTGTGTGCGCTCAACCCGTTCACTCACGCAGTGGAGCTGGTGCGCTTTGCGCTGTATCAGCAATTCAACCTGACCGCGCTGCTGGTGTGTCTGGGGTTGTGGCTGCTGTTCAGTCTGGCGGCGGTGCTGACCTTCAACCCGCAGCGCGCGGCAATCCGCGGCTGAGCTAAACACGAAGCCCCCGCCCGCGTCGCTTTTCGCTTTTCGCTTTTCGCTTTTCGCTTTTCGCTTGAAGCTTATGGCTTGCAGCTTAAAACTTGCGGCTCCCGGCCCTCCGGGCCGGGATTACTACTTTAGTACCGGTTCGTTGTGCGAATGTATCATTTGCAAGACGCCCCACCGGGGGTGTAATACCAACTGATACCACCGGGCTAGCGTTGCCCGGCATGACCAAATACAACAAAAACAGGTTGCCCAAGCCATGTACAAGATACTGATAGCTGATGATCATCCGTTGTTTCGCGAGGCCATCTGCAACGTCATCAGTAGCGGATTTCCCGGCAGCGAGTTGCTGGAAACCTGCGACCTGGATAGTGCTCTGGCCATAGCCCGGGAACAGGACGACCTGGATCTGATTCTGCTGGACCTGAACATGCCCGGCATGCACGGCCTTAACGGCCTGATCACGCTGCGCAATGAGTCGCCGTCGATTCCGGTGGTGATCGTCTCCGCCGAGGAAGACAAGCAAGTAGTGCTGCAGGCCATCACCTACGGCGCAGTCGGCTTTATCACCAAATCCTCGCCGCGCGCTCAGATGACCGAAGCGATCGAACAGATACTCGACGGCAACGTCTACCTGCCCTCCGACATCATCCGCGCCAACCACACCATCACCCGCCGCAACCCCGAGGAATACCCCATCTCCCCGGAACTGCTGTACGCCCTCACCCGCAAGCAACTGCTGGTGCTTGAGCGTATGGCCAAGGGCGAGTCCAACAAACAAATCGCCTACCACCTAGACATCGCCGAAACCACGGTGAAAGCCCACGTGTCGGCGATTCTGCGCAAGTTGAATGTGCATAACCGGGTGCAGGCGATTTTGTCGGCGAGTGATGTGGATTTCAGTGCGTATTTGCGGCGCTGAGCTGGGCTGAATCCTATCGCCCCAACCGGGAAGGTCGAGCTCCCGCTCGACCGACGAACCTCCGTGCAACGCCGTGGCCGAGTTGGAACTCGGCCTTCCCGTCAAACCGTGCTGCGGTACCTCCGCAGCGTTGATAATTATCTGCGTCGGCTTGTCGTCCTGATTTCGCCTTCCCGGCGAGCCAAGGGGGGCTGCTTGCCCAGCCCCCCTTAGCAATCCCCCGGGGCACCCGACTACGCGGCCCTTCGGGTTCGCTGCGTTGCTCGGCCTGACGGGGGCCGGCAGAACTCGGCTCTGCGAGCCTCAGACATGCTGCCGCCCTTCTTCCCGCCAGCCCTGCGCTACTCGCCCGCATAAACGGGATCTGGGGCCGTGCGCACTCGACCCTCTCCTCCGTAATCAAAACCACACACACGGGACGGTCGAGCTCCCGCTCAACCAGCGAACCGCCGTGCAACGTCATGACCGAGTTGGAACTCGGCTTTCTTGGAACGGAAGACCTACCAACGAGGATGAAGTGCGCACGGCCAAAAACTCCCCTTCAAGCTGTCGAGTAACGCAGGGGACGAGCGATCAGCGGGGCGGACTGTCTGAGGAGCGAAGCGACGAGTTTCCGCCACGCTGCTTGGCACCGAGTAACGCAGAGAAGCCGAAGGCCAGCTTGGCGGGGCCCAAGCTGGTCGCGACCTTTCTTTTGGTTACGGCTCGATGGCCACACAAAGAAAAGTGACTCGCCAGGAAGGCGAAAGGAATCGCGATGAATACGAGGAAGTGAGCCTGAAATACCAAAGGCGAACGCGCATATCGAAGAGACCACAAAACCAGCAAAGGGCACGATCTGCTGTATGTATCAGGGCAACCCAAGGATCACCCACTCACCGCCAACAAATGACTCATCGCCGTCTTCAACTTCATCGGCTTCACCGGCTTGTGCAGAATCACATGCCCCAGCTCGCGTACCTGCAGTTTCAGCGCATTGCTGTAGTTGGCGGTGATCAGCAGCACGGGCAGCGGTGCGCTGCGGCGGGCGTTGATGCGTTGGACGACGTCGACGCCGTTGACGTCGTTGTCGAGGTGGTAGTCGGCGATCAGCAGGTCGGCCTGGGCGTGGAAGTTGTCGACCTGGGCGGCGAGGTCCTCTTCCGACAGCGCGGTGATGACGGTGCAGCCCCAGCCTTCCAGCAGCGTGCGCATGCCGGCGCAGATGGCGGCGTCGTTATCCAGCACCCAGATGGTGGAGCCCGGCAGGCGTTCGCCGATGCGGGCGGTGACGGGCTCTTCCTGCACCACGGTCGGTTGCAGGCGGCCAAACGGCACATCCACGCTGAACACCGAGCCGCGGCCTTCGACCGAGCGCACGCGGATGCGGTGGCCGAGCATGCGGGCGATCTTGTCGACGATGGCAAGGCCAAGCCCCAGCCCGCGGTCGCGGGTGTTGGCGCTGGGGTTGACCCGTTTGAACTCCTGAAAAATCTCCTGCAGTTTGTCTTCCGGGATGCCCATGCCGGTGTCCCAGACTTCGATGCGCAGGCCGTGGGTGTGGCGACGGCAGCCAAGCAGGATGCGCCCGGACGGCGTGTAGCGGATGGCGTTGGTGAGGAAGTTGCGCAGGATGCGCAGCAGCAGTTGAGCGTCGCTGCGCACCACCGCACCACACGGCACAAAGCTCAGCTGCAGACCTTCGCTGGCGGCGAGCTGGCGATATTCGTTGGCCAGGTTGTCGAGCAGGCTGTCGAGGCAGAAGGCGTTGATATCCGGCTTGATGACCCCGGCGTCCAGCTTGGAAATATCGACCAACGTGCCGAGCAGGTTTTCGACGTCTTCCAGCGAGTGGCTGACCTGCCGTACCAAGGACGCACTGCCCTCCGGCACCTGCTGCTCCAGCAGCGCGCCAGTGAACAGCCGCGCGGCGTTGAGCGGCTGCAGCAGGTCGTGGCTGACCGCGGCAAGGAACTTGGTTTTCGACAGGTTGGCCTGCTCGGCTTCGCGCTTGGCTTCGCGCAGGCGCGCTTCGGCCTCGGCGCGCTCGCGGATCTCCTGGCGCATCTGGCTGTTTACTTCGGTCAGCTCCTGAGTGCGCTCGCGCACGCGCTGCTCCAGATGCTGATAGGCCTGATGCAACGCCTCGGAGGTGCGCCGCCGCTCGGTGATGTCGCGGATCATCACGAAGATGCCGACCACCTCGCCGTCGCTGTCACGGTTCGGCACATAGGAGCGCAGCAGGTAGCGCTGGTGACCGTCCAGGTTGGGTTCGGCAAACTCGAAGCTGACGCTCTCGCCGTTGAAGGCGCGGGCGATGTAAGGCTCCAGGCGGGCGTACTGCTCGGCGCTGTGCACCCGGTGCAGGCTGTGACCGAGAATCTCGCCGCGCGCCCAGCCGTACCAGTCTTCGTAGACCTTGTTGGTGAACTGATAAGTCAGATCGGCACCGACGTAGGCAATCAGCGCCGGTACATGGTCGGTAATCAGCCTGACCCAGCGCTCGCTGTCTTCCAGCGCGCGGGCGTAGAGGTCGCGCTCAGTAATGTCGGTAAAGGTGTTGACGAAGCCGCCGGTGGGCATGGGATGGGTGCGTACTTCCAGCACCCGGCCATTGCCCAAGTGCTGCTCGCAGGTCAGCACCGGCGCGCCCTGCTCCGTGCGGCTGTAGGGCGTGAACAGCTCCAGTTCGCTGTCTTCCATCACCTCGTCAAACGGGCGGTGGGCCTCAATCGGTGCCAGCCCGGCCAGTTCCAGAAAGCGGCCGTTCCAGACCTCCAGCGCGCCTTCGTCATTCACCACGGCGACGCCCTGGGACAGACTGTCTACGGTACGCTGCAACAGCCGGGTCTTCTGCTCCAGCGCCTTCTCGCGGCGCGCCTTCTCGGACTGCTTGAGGTCGGTGATGTCGGTGTACATGATCACCAGCCCGCCTTCGCGGGTCGGCCGTTCGCTGACCTGCATCCAGCGCTGGTCACGCAGTTGGTGCAGCAGATGGCCGTCGGCGGCGGCGTCGGTGTCGACGATCAGCCCGGCGCGCAGCGCCATGCGCTTGACCTCACCCAGCGAGGTGCCTTCGGTGATGCGCACGCCAGTGCCCAGCCAGAATGCGGCAAAGCGGCGGTTGTAGAGCACGATCCGCTTGTTCTCGTCGAACAGCACGAAGGCATCGGGCACGCTTTCGATGGCGTCGATCAGATAGTGATGCGCCTTTTCAGCGCGGGCGCGGGCATCGCTCAGCAGGCGGTTGCTGGCCTGCAGCTCGGCCATGGTGTCGTTCAGCGCCTGGGTGCGTTCGCGCACCTGTTCAGCCAATTCCACCGAGTGCTGAAACGCGGCGTAGCTTTCAGTGCGCTGACTGGAGCTGGACTCGACCCGCTCGATCAGCGCGGCGTTAATGCGTTTGAGTTTGCGGTTTTCCGCCCGCAGGGCTTCCAGCTCGGCCAGCAGCTCCGGGTCATGCAGCGGCAACTCAACGCGGGAATGCAAAGGCCACCCCGGTGAAGGTCTGGTTGATGTGCATGCCGTTGAACTGCTCGCCGTAGGTGTTGAAGCCGATCACCCGGTTGGCGACGAGAAACTCCGACATGCGCTGACCTTCACCACGCAGCTCGGATTCCATACGGCGCAGGAAGCAGTCGCAGCCGAGGATCAGCACCGGTTCACCAAGCCGCTGACGCAGTTGCTCAAAACGCAGCCGCAGATTCGGCAGCAGCTCGCCGGGTGTCATCGCCGTGAGCACGATGCCGGTATCCACCGCGCAGTAGAAGGTCAGGCTGCGGTCCGGATTGACCCGCTGAATCGAGCGCACGTAGAACTGGTCGCGAATGCGCACGGCCAGCGCGTCTAGGGCAAAGTGCTTGCCGCTCAGTTCATCCACCGGCACGCCGACCAGCCGGGCGTATTCCTCGGCGGCGGGTTCGGCGTTCAGTTCAAGTACGGTACGGGTGCTGCTGTCGGCGTCGGTCACCACCAGCTTGCTGTCGGTGGGTTTGAGGTGATGGGTGGTGAACACCTCAAAGTCCAGCCAGGTGTTGACCATCACCACCACGGCGGCGCCGGTAACGAAGCGGCCCTGGTAGTAGACGTGGGTGTGGCTCAGATGGTTGTCGTCACCGGCCGAACCGCCGAAATGGGGAATGCTGCCGAGCGCGGCGCTCAGGGTGTTGAGCACCAGCTCCTCGCGACTGGACAGGCCGTCGAGCAGGGTCAGGGCAAAGGTGTGATCCTTGACCGGCGCCAGGTTGACCTGCCGGCAGTGACCCAGCATCCGCTCTACCGCCTGCTGCGCCTCGACCAGACTGAAGCTGTCGAGCGCTCGGATAAGCGTGCAGTCGACCGCGAAGGCGCGCAGATCCAGCCCGACCGCGCTGATGCAGCCGCGGCCATATCCTGCGGCGCTGATTTCTCCGGCGGTGGTGCAGCCCAGCAGCATGACGCCGCCAAAGTGCTGATCCAGCGCGGTTGCGAGCTGGTCGAGCGGATATTCCGCCGAGCAGAAGAACAGCACGCAGCCCAGATGCGGGTGCAGCAGCTGACGCGCCAGATCCTGCGCCGCAGCGTCCGGGTCGGTGGCCTCGGTCATGGCGGTGCGGAAGCAGTCGTCGAGCGGCTGGGTGCTGAAGTCGGGCATACCGGAAATCGGATTCATGCCAACGATTCTAGAGAGCAGGCAAGCCCCGGCCCTATGCTACTTCAGTACTGGATTGGTAGGTCTTGGGGACGACGCGGAGCGGGGCAGGCGGCTGACGGAGAAGCCTGCGGCGTTCTCCATCCTACATGGTTTAGGTGCGGAGCTGGTGGCGGCCGTAGGGTGGAGAATCGCGTAGCGTTCTCCACCATGAACACCGCACCCCGGGAAGGTCGAGCTCTCGCTCGACCAGCGAATCATCGTGCAACCCTGTGGCCGCGTTGGAACTCGGCCGTCCCAGAAACAAAAACCCCCGCCTGCTAACACAGGCGGGGGCCGGTATTGCTGAAGGCTCTTACCAGCTCAGCGCAACACCCAGGGCGACGGAGTCGGTCTCTTCGATGGTGACGCTGTTGGTGCGGTCTTCGATCTCGAACTGGTTGTACTCGGCTACCAGCGTCAGGTGCTCGTTGATGCTGTGGAACAGGCCGATAGCGCGGGTCTCGTAGTCGGCTGCAACGCCCAGGCCATTGCCATCGTCTTCGGTCTTGCCGAAGGACAGGGCCAGACGGGTCTTGCCGCCGAAGGTGTAGGAGCCCTGCAACAGGTGACCGGTGCTGTCGACTTCACGCAGTACCGCTTCGCCCGCATTGTTGGTGAAGAACGGGTTGATGCCTTCGGCGTCAAAACCGGATGCGGTCAGCGACAGGGCGCCCATCTTCGCCTGAACGCCGTAGCCAAAACCCTGCGAGGTCACGTCGTCGACGGTGCTGTCGGTGTTCTTGGAGGTCTGGTAACCGGCGTTCACCCAGCTGTAGATGTCGGCGCCAGCCAGATCGAACTGGTAGGTGACTTCGGTTTCGAAACGCGGTGCGTCCTGGTAGTTCTTGCCGACCGCGCTGTCGTCACTGGTGTCGACCGGGTCCATGATACCGGCGGCAACGCGCAGGCCACCCATGACCGGCGAGCGGTAGGTGATCTGGGCGGTCGGGAAGGGGTACGGGTAGCCGCTGCCGATGTTGCCGAAGGACACACCGCCGCCGTCGACCAGACCCAGTGTGTCGCTGACCTGACCATAACCGGCGAGCATTTCGTCGAGCAGGATGTTGGAGCGGGCAAACAGCCCGAAGTCCTTACCGACCAGCACTTCACCCCAGTCGCCGCCGATAGTGCCGTAGAACTGACGTACGTCGATGGCGGTGGCGGTGCCGTTGGTTTCGCTGTCGTTGATGGTGACCCAGAAGGAGGAACGCGCGCCCAGCGTCAGGTCGCCCATGTCCTTGCCCATATTGAAACCGATGTAGTTCGGCAGAAAGCCCATCTTGACGCGGGCCTGATCGCGGTCCAGGTCGTCATTGATGTTGTCGGTGTCGGTCTGAACGTAGAAGGCATTGACGTAGCCGTCAGCGGAGAAGGTGGTGCCGTCTTCGTCGTACAGGGTGATGGCAGCGGATACCGGGGCGCTCAGCAGTGCGAGGGCGATGGGGGTCAGCAGGGTGCAGGCAATCTTGTTCTTGTACATGGTGCTCTCCGATGTAATCAGTGACTGAAGCGTCACGCCGATTATCAGAAAGCCCCCTGCCCGCCCCCATTGGCCATGAGCGGCGGTTGTATTGCCCTTTGGTGTGTGCGACCAAGCGACGAAGAAAATCGCCGGCGGCAGGTTGTATTTACAACCTACCTAGGTAGTACACATGCGCCTTTTTCAGTCCGCCCCGGCCTGCCGACTCAGCAGGCGCCAACGCGCACTGTGGGGCAGGCGACTGACGAATGCGCGCCAGTGCAGGGCGTCAAGCTGCAGCAACGCCTGCCGTTCTGCCGCCAACTGATCTTCGCGCTGCCAGAGACAGTCTTCCCAGTACGCCTCAAAGCCCTGCTGCGGGTGCTGCCGATACTGCTCCAGCAACTGCGAAAGGTGCACGGCATGGTCCTGCAACTGAACGGTAGACAGGGCACCCAGATGCTCGAGGCTCTGCTCCAGAAAGCGGTCTACCGCCGATTCGATGCAGCGGTGTGAACGGTCCGGCGACTGCACCAGCAGCAACAGACCGGGGCGGCCGGCACGGCGATGCAGGCGCGCGACTACCCAGTAGCCCAGCTGCTGGCGGGTGCGCAGCTCGGCAAAGAAGGAATCAGCCAGCAAGTGGTGCAGCAGGCGCCAGCAGGCCGCTTCCAGCAGGCTGTCGCCTTCAGCCGGCAGATACAGCAACTGGGCGCGGTCGGTGTGCCTGCTGCTGACCTCGCTGACCTGCAGCTGCCCCGGCTGCAGCTGCGGCAACGGACAGCGCCAGGCAAACGGCTGCATCAGACTCGGGCACAGATTGATCAGCAATTTGGTCACTTGCGAGCGCTCGGCCTCCGGCCAGCCGTCGGGTTTGAGCCAGATGATCTGCGCGTGCCCGCACAGCCGCTGCCAGAGCGCCAACGGGTCGCGCAGCCGCAAGGCACTGGTCGACCGCTCCTGCTCCAGCGTCTGCAGCAGCCGCCAGGCGGGCAGGGCGTCCTGCTCGTCCTGCAGCCAGCGGCGGCTGCGACGCTCGATCAAAGGCAGCTGGCTGGCCGCAGGCGGCGTCTGCAACTGACTCAGCAGCTCGCGCACAAAGCCAGGCAGCAGGGCCTGCGGACCACGCACATCCAGCACCAGCTGGCCCGGCGCCAGCGACCATTGCAGCCCCACGCCAACCCGCGCGCCCCAACGCTCCAGCGCCTCGCTTTGCAGCGTCCAGCAGGCCTGCAGCCAGCGCCGCTCGGCCAGTGTTGCCGAACTGTCTGCCCAGCACCATGCCAGTCGGGTGCGCAACGCCCCACCTTGCGGACTAAAGCGTTGCAGACGCAGACCGGGCGCGGCCGATGACCAGCGCAGCTCTTTGGGTGCCTCGGCCAGCGGACCAAGGCAGGGGCCGAGCCGACCGGCCAGGTTTGCGGTCGGCGCAGGGCTCGGCGGCAACGCGCGTGCCTGCCAGCGGGTGTCGGTGTGCGCACACAGCTCACCGCCTGGCAGCCTTGGCAAGCGCTGCAACAGTAAACGGTTGGTCGGATTCAGTTGGCTGAGCAGTTGCTGCCAATCTGCCAGGCCGAGAGTCGGCAGCGCAACGCCAGCCACATCCAGTACCTGTTCCGCCGCCAGCGTCAGCAACCGATCGGCGTAGCGACGGCAGCTGTCGAGCATGTCACCCTGCGGGCCAAGATCAAAGGCTGTCTGCGCCAGAGCCCGACGCGCCGCCTGCGGCCACTCGGCCGGGTCCTTGCTGCGCATGGCCTGCAGCCAGCCGTCCAGCCCGGCCAGCACCTGTTCGGGCTCGGCGTCAGCACTGTACAACTCGATGCGCAGCAGCGCCTGACCGCCGACGTCCGGCTCCAGCGAGGCGCGCAACTCATCGAGCAAACCGCGATCGCGCAGATATCCCAGTGCGCCTGCGGGCGAGGGACTGTTCAGCCATTCATCCAGCCAGTGCGCTGCAGCGCCGTGCAGATCGCACTCGCGCAGGGGATACAGCAACACCGTCTGCGGCTGACTGCTGCGACCTTGCCATTCCACCTGACGCGGCAACTGGCCTGGCGCAAACAGCGGCAGGACGAAAGGTTCAGGCGCGCGCCCCGCAGGCAGTTGCTCCGCGCTGTCCCGCGCCAGCGCCAGCAGCTGCTCTGGCGCCTGCGGCCCGTGCAGTACCAGCGCCATGCTGCCCGCACGGTAGTGGATGGCGTGCCACTGGCTCAGCCGCTCGGATACCCTAGCCGCGTCCCCCGCCAGTGTTTGCGCATTGCCGGCGGTAAAGCGGCTGAGTGGATGCTGCGATTGCACCTGCGTGGCGAGCACCGCCTGGGCGTGGATGTCGTCGTCGGCCAGTCGAGTCTTGAACTCGGCGTCAATCACCCGCCGTTCCTGCTCGACCTGCTGGGGCGCAAACAGCGGAGCCGCCAGCATGTCGGTCAGCTCGGCCAGACAGGGCTGCAGCCCCTGCGGGCTGACCGAGCAGAAAAACCGGGTGGCATAAGGTGCGGTGCTGGCGTTGAAGCGCCCACCCCACTCCGCCACCCGGGCAGGAAACGAGCCCGGCTCAGGCCAGCCTCGTGAGCCCATGAACAGCATGTGTTCGAGCAGATGCGCGAGCCCCGGCAGGTCGTCGGGCTCGGCATGGCTGCCGGCGGCAACCTGATAAACCGCCGTCGCCTGACTGGCGTGGGCGTCGTGAATCAGCAGACAAAGCAGACCGTTACTGGTGCGGTACAGCTGGTAGTCGCGCTGGTCGGCAGGCAGGGAGGCAAGCGGTATCGGGTGCACGGCAGGTCACGCAGGGTAGAAGCCAGTGCTCAGGTTAACGCAGCCAGGCAGGCCGCCCGGGAAACCGGCACCAAAGTAGTAAATTGCCGCGACCGGCGGCGAAGAACCGGGCGCAGGATACGCCCGGTGGCAGGAGAAGGGAGTGCGCCGAGGCGCACTCCCGACTGCTCAGCGCTGGCTGACTGCCGCGCTGCTCGGCAGCTTGAAGGTCCAGAGAGTGCCGCCCTGGGTGAAGTTCTTCACCCGCTCGGCAACGTGGCCACCCCACAGCGGTACCGCACCACCCCAGCCGGACATGACGGAGACATACTGCTCGCCGTCCATCTCCCAGGTAATCGGTGAGCCGATCACGCCGGAACCGGTATTGAACTGCCACAGTTTCTCACCGTTACGCGAGTCAAACGCCATCAGGTAGCCCTCGGGGTTACCGGTGAACACCAGGTTGCCCTTGGTGCTCAGCACGCCGCCCCACAGCGGAGCCTCGTTCTGGTAGCGCCAGATTTCCTCACCGGTTTTCGGGTCCATCGCGCGCAGGACGCCGATGTACTCCTCGTTCAGCGGCTTGATGGTGAAGCCGGCACCCAGGTAGGCGGCGCCCTTCTTGTAGGTGGTGGATTCGTTCCAGATGTCCATGCCCCACTCGTTCGACGGGACGTAGAACAGACCGGTGTTCTGACCGTAGGACATCGGCATCCAGTTCTTGCCGCCGAGGAAGGCCGGCGCGGTGAACACCTGACGGCCGGCGTCGCCGGATTCGGTCGGTGCGCCCGGACGGTAGTCATCGGCGTAGATCGGACGGCCATTCTCATCCAGACCGGTGGCCCAAGTGATCTTGTCGACGAACGGGAAGCCACGGATAAAGTCGCCGTTGGTGCGATCCAGCACGTAGAAGAAGCCGTTGCGGTCGGCGGTACCGGCCGCCTTCACTTCCTTGCCGTCTTCCTCGTAATTGAAGGAGATCAACTCGTTCACACCGTCAAAGTCCCAGCCGTCATGCGGGGTGGTCTGGAAGTGCCAGACGATCTGACCGTTGTCGGGGTTCAAAGCCAGACGCGAAGACGAGTACAGGTTGTCGCCGGGGCGCAGGTGCGAGTTCCAGGGTGCCGGGTTACCGGTGCCGAAGAACAGCAGGTTGGTTTCCGGATCGTAATAGCCGCCCAGCCACGGCGCGCCGCCACCGGTCTTCCACAGGTCGCCCGGCCAGCTCTGATTGGCTTCGCCACCGGAGATACCGGCCTCGACGGCCTTGCCGTCTTCGTAGGTGTAACCCATGTGACCTTCGATGGTCGGACGGGTCCACAGCAGTTCGCCGTTGGAGGGGTTGTAGGCTTCGATCTTGCCAACCACGCCGAATTCACCACCGGAGACGCCGGTGATCAGCTTGCCGTCAACCACCAGCGGCGCGGCGGTGATCGAGTAGCCGGCCTTGTAGTCAGCAACAGTCTTGCGCCAGACAACCTTGCCGGTGTCCTTGTCCAGAGCGACCAGCTTGGCGTCCAGGGTGCCGAAGATCACCAGGTTGTCCCACAGAGCAACGCCGCGGTTGATTACGTCGCAGCACGGCATGATGCCGTCGGGCAGGCGGGCGTCGTATTGCCAGAGTTTGGCACCGGTGCGGGCGTCAACCGCGAAGACCCGCGAGTAGGAACCGGTGACATACATCACGCCGTCCTTGATCATCGGCTGGGACTGCTGACCGCGCTGCTTTTCGCCACCCAGCGAGAAAGCCCAGACCGGCTGCAGGCTGCTGACGTTTTCGGTATTGAGCATGTCCAGGGTGCTGTAACGCTGACCCTGCAGGCCCATGCCGTTGGTGACCACCTGGCTGTTGTTGGTGGCATCGGCACGGATATCGTCGTTGGTGACATTGGCTGCGGCCACGCCGGCGACGCTCATGGCGGCAACCAGCGTGGTCAACAGAAAGGAAGAGCGGGCATGTTTGGTCATTGCTGCTACCTCTGAGATGTTGTTGTATTGGCGCAGTCGGGTTGTGCCGAGCGATACTCGGTGCCGCTCGGCACGTCCCACACGATGAAACGGGAAAATTTCCTGCTTCTGGCCACGATTCTTGGCTCAGAGCCCAATACCAACAATTGCTCGCAGGGGTGATTTCCTTACTCCCTTGGTAGCAGTACCCGCCCGCCTCAGAACACCAAACGCGCGCCAACCGTGAGGTTGCGGCCCGGCAACAGCACCTCGTCCTTGATGAACGAGCTGTGCTGACGCGCCTTCTCGTTGAGCAGGTTGTTGCCGCGCAGATACAGCAGCAGGTCGCTTTCACCCAGCTGCCCACGCCAGTTCAGCCCCGCCCCCAGCAACGTGTAGTCGCCGGTTTCGGTCTCGTAGTCGGCGGTGTTGTCCTGACGCATCACCTGACTCGCTTCCATCTGCGCAGACACTGACCCGGTCAGACGCTGATCCAGCCGCACGCCAACCCGATCAGCCGGGATACGCGGCAGATCACCGCCGTCCTTCAGACGGCCACGCACACTATCGCCGAATAGGGTCAGCCCGGTTGCCGCGGTTACCTGCCAGCCCACGCTGCCTTCCAGCCCCTGCAGCACGGCATCGGCCTGGCGGTACTCAACGACGCGATAGCCCGCGCCGGGATCAGCCCCGGTATCAGCGGCGTAGATGAAGTCATCCACCTCGTTGCGGTAGACACTGACATCAAAGGTGACCGCGCCACGGGTGCGACGCAGACCGAGTTCAGCGTTGATCGCAGTTTCCCGATCCAGATCCGGATCGCCGAGTTCCACTGTGCGCGTGGCCGCGTGCGGGCCGTTGGCATACAGCTCTTCGGCGGTCGGCAGACGCTGTGAGCGCGACAGCGAGCCGTACAGCGCCAGGTCCGGCTGAAACTGCCAGGTCGCGCCGAACGACAGCGAGGTGCCGCGATGGTCAGCGTCGTCACTGCCCTGCTTCACATCGACCGACTGCCATTCCTGGCGCAGACCGACTTCATACAGCCAGTCGCCCGCCTCATAGCTTTCCAGCAGGAACAGCGCGCGGTTGTGGGTCAGCGTCGCCGGAACGTAAGCCTCCTCCCCTTCAGCAGCAAAGTCACGGCGGGTCAGCTGGGTGCCGATCACCCCGCGCCAGCCGGCAACCGGGGCATGCGTAACCTCAAGCCGGCCATCGGTACCGCGGTTGGTGAAGCGGGTTCCGACTTCATCACCTTCCATCTCGACGTGGCGGTAGTCGGTATCGGCAACGCGCAGACGTACACGTTCTACCCCGGCAAAGGAATTCTGGTACTCGCCACGCAGATCCCAGCGGCGCTGCTCCATATCGATCCAGGCATCGGCGTGTTCGTGGTCATGATCATGGTCGTCGTGATCATCGTCGTGGTCTTGATCGTCATGGCCACCGCAGTGCCAATCAGGGCCGTGGGTGTGACAGTCGGCGTGCTCGTGCGCCAGCAAACCGTATTCGCGATCCTGACGGCTGTAGGCCAGGCCCAGATAGCCCTGCTCACCGATCCAGCTCAGCCCCAGAGAACCGGTATCGGTATCGTTGTAGGCGCCTTCCTGGCGGGACGGATGGCCCGGAATGCGGTAGGGATCAGCCTCACTCCTGCCGCCCTCGATACGCATGGCAAAGGCACCGGTACCCAACGTCAGACCCGCAGAACCCGCGCGCTCATCGGCAACCGTATTGGCGCGCAGATCAATCTCACCCTCATAACCGCGCTCGGGTACGTAGGTCGGCACCCGGCGGTCGATCAGGTTGACCACCCCGCCAATCGCGCCGCCACCGTACAACAGCGTGGCCGGGCCCTTGAGTACCTCCACCCGCTCGATCAATGCGGTATCGGCGCTGATCGCGTGGTCCGGGCTGATGGTCGAAGCATCCAGCACATCAGCACCGTCGCTGAGCACCCGCACCCGCGCACCATCCAGACCGCGAATGACCGGCCGGCTGCTGCCCGGCCCAAACCCGGCGGCGCGCACCCCCGGCAGCGACTCCAGACTGTCGGCCAACCCGGTCTCACGCAGCGCAAACCAGTCCTCACCCTGCAGCACCGCCGCCGGCTGAATCATTTGCTCCGGCGTCTGATTCAACGCACTGGCGCTGACCGTCAGCGTCGGCAGCATCAGCGGCGCATCCGCTGCCTGCACGGAAGAGACACCAGCGGCCACCGCCGCCAGCGCCAGAGTCAATGGCGTCTTGCTTGAAAACATGGCTGCTCCCTTTCGATTTGGTATTGGCAACGGCGTGGCTGGCACACCGCGGGGCAGACTATAATTGTTATAACGTAACATTTAAAGCAAAAACCATTATCAGATTGCAAGTCCGTGGTGAGAAAGTACGCTCTGCGCAGGAGCACTGGGATGGACGCTGCGCATCCGCATAGAGCGGCGGCCGATTTGAACAGCCGGCCGCAGAGCGGCCGAGCAGTCCGGTACCCACGCGGAGCGTGGGCACCATCAGAAAGACATAGATGGTGGAGTGCGCACCGGAGTTCGTCCCGTTTACGTGGGCGAGTAGCGCAGGGTTGGCATGAAAAAGGACGGCAGCCTGTTTGAGGCTCGTAGAGCCGAGTTCTGCCGGCCCCTGCCAAACCGAGCAACTCAGCGAACCCGCAGGGCCGCGTAGCCGGGTGCCGGGGGGATCGCCAAGGGGGGCCGAGCAAGCGCCCCCCCTTGGCTCGCCGTGAAGGCGAAACGCTGATTCGGCAACGGCGCAATGCCCAAAACAGGAACTCCGACACCCGGCTACGTGGAAACAGGCCACATTTAGTAAAAACGCGGACACGCCTTTGGCTTAGCCCGCCCTACTGTCATTCCGGCTTTCATAGAAGAAAAAAGCCGGCCCAGAGGCCGGCAAAGGAGATCAGTCTATTACTGCGCGTAGCGGTCAGGCGCCAGATACCGCAACCCTTGCGCCGCATAGATGGCCGCCATCCGGCCATCTAGAATCATGCTTTCCACCTCATCACCCAGCGCGTAGGCCAGTTGACGGTTGGAGTCGTGGACCGCCATACCCAGCTCCCACACCTGCTTGCCGATGTTCGGGTAGGCGTTCTCGGTCAGTTGCATCCCCGCCTGCGGATGCTGCGCCAGCAGCCAGTCGATTTCCGCCTGGGTGCCCATCACCGCGTTGACCTCGCCCTTGAGCATCGCATCGAAGGCGAGGCTGAGGGTGCGGTAGTGATGGGTCATGCCCGCCAGCCGACCGTTCATCACCGAGCCCAGATAGAACGATGGCACCGAGTCTTCTTCTACCCCGACCGGGTAATACTGGAAGATCGCGATGCTCGGTACGGCGTCGATCTTGCCTGGGTCAAACGCCGCCTGCCAGCGTTCGCGCTGGTAGGGCCCGAACATGTGCACCAGCTCGTTCTTCGGCAGACCAAGCTCATCGCGGCGGTTGCTGAAGTCCTGATCGTAGGGCACCCGCAACATCACATCGGCGACTTCGCCCGGACGCAGGTAATGCCCTTTCCACAGGTGGTTACGCAGGTCACCGTCAATGGTTTCGTCCGCCTGCATCCACTGGATACTCAGGCGGACGCCGAGTCCGTCGGCCAGCGCCTGGGCCAGTGCCACATCAACCCCGGCAGGCTCGCCGCCCTGCATAAAGCTGTAGGGCGGAAAGTCCTGATACAGCGCCACACGCAACTCACCGGAGGCGACAATTTCGTCGTAGTCGCGGATGTGCGTGATGTTGTACGCCTGTGCTGGCAGTCCCAGCAGCAGGCAGAGACAAAACAGCCAGGCGCGGGCCATGACCTTATTGCTCCACTGCTACGCTTTCCAGCCAGGTGCGGATGGCCCACAGGGCTTCCTGACTCAGGAAGTCAGCCATCTTCGGCATGTAAACGCGGCCGTCACGTACCGCGCCGTTGATCACGCGCTCTTTAAACCACTCATCGCCGTAGTCACCCACTTCCAGGTAGCGCAGATCGGGCGTGATGCCGCCGGAAATACCTTCCAGACCGTGACAGGCGGCGCAGTTCTGGTTGTAGGCAGAAGCGCCCACCTTGATGGCCAGCTCGTGCTGCGGGTGGCCTTCGCGGTAGGGGTTGGTTTCGCGCCATTCCGTGCCCAGCTCTTCCAGCCCCTTGGTATCTACTGCCTGAGGGGTGACATTGCCGTGGGCCAGCGCCTGACCGGCGGCCAGTGCCAGGCCGAGTGCGGTCATCTTCAGTGCGTTCTTGTAATGGTTCATACTGCTCACCTCGTGGCCGAATCGATTGCGCAAGTGCATTGCTGTCGATGGCCATGGTAGGAAGCAGCCGCAATCGGCCCAATGCTGCTTTGGTGGCCGCGATCTAGTTCGTTGGTAGTAGAAACCGCATCGAACCCAACCAGAAACCCTTGTTCTAGAGCGGCCAGGACGGCTGCGACCGAACACCGCATACTCATTGGGCCAAATTCATTCCGCCCTAAGTCCTGCTCCCTTTCACCCGCTACCAAGCGCCACCGGTACGGGCAATTTTCCCGCCGTACCCGGGCTGTTTTCCGTATCCGCGCCCTGACACCACGCCCACCATGAGCCGTGGATCAGCCCTCGCTGAACACGCCAACGATCAACAGGAAAACTGCCATGAAAACAACAAGACTTCCCGCACTGAAGCCCGTCAGCCAGGCCATCAGGGGCCTGGTATTCGCCGCTGGCCTCGGCCTCGTCGCGGGCCCTGCAGCGGCCACCCCGGTTACCTGGGAGGACATCGCCAACGACCACATGACCACCAACAACGTGCTGATGTACGGCCTGGGCACGAACGCCCAGCGCTACAGCCCGCTGAACATGGTCAACGACGAGAACGTGTTCAAACTGACGCCGGCGTGGTCCTTCTCCTTCGGTGATGAAAAGCAGCGCGGTCAGGAATCCCAGGCCATCGTCCACGAGGGCGTGATCTACGTCACCGGTTCCTACTCGCGCATGTTCGCCCTGGATGCCAAGACCGGTCAGCGCCTGTGGAGCTACTCGCACCGCCTGCCCGACGACATTCGCCCATGCTGTGACGTGGTCAACCGCGGCGCCGCCATCTACGGCGACAAGGTGTTCTTCGGCACCCTGGATGCCGGCATCGTTGCGCTCAACAAGGACACCGGCAAGGTGGTCTGGCGCAAGAAGTTCGCCGACCACAAGGCGGGCTACACCATGACCGGCGCACCAACCATCGTGCAGGACCAGGCCACCGGCCGCGCGCTGCTGATCCACGGCTCCTCCGGCGATGAGTTCGGTGTGGTCGGCCAGCTGTTTGCCCGCGACCCGGAAACCGGCGAAGAGGTATGGATGCGCCCGTTCGTCGAAGGTCACATGGGCCGTTTGAACGGCGAAGACAGCACCCCCACCGGCGACGTAAAAGCGCCCTCCTGGCCGGATGATCCGAACTCGCCGACCGGCAAGGTCGAGGCCTGGAGCCACGGCGGCGGCGCGCCATGGCAGAGCGCCAGCTTCGATGCGGCAACCAATACCATCATTATCGGTGCAGGCAACCCGGCCCCCTGGAACGGCTGGGCACGCACTCCGGAAGATGGCAACCCGAACGACTACGACAGCCTCTACACCTCCGGGCAGGTCGGCGTCGACGCCACCACGGGCGAGGTCAAATGGTTCTACCAGCACACCCCGAACGACACCTGGGACTTCTCCGGCAACAACGAGCTGGTGCTGTTCGACTACGAGCAGGACGGCGAGAAAGTACCCGCGACGGCCCACGCCGACCGCAACGGCTTCTTCTATGTGGTTAACCGCGAAGACGGCAAGCTGATGAACGCCTTCCCGTTTGTCGACAACATCACCTGGGCAAGCGGCATTGACCTGGAAACCGGTCGCCCGATCGAGAACGAAGGTCAGCGTCCGCCGCGCCTGGAAGAAGGTCAGGAGCGCAGCGAAGCCATCGAAGTCTCGCCCCCGTTCCTGGGCGGCAAGAACTGGAACCCGATGGCCTACAGCCGCGACACCGGTCTGTTCTACGTTCCGGCCAATCACTGGAAGGAAGACTACTGGACCGAGGAAGTCAGCTACACCAAGGGCTCCGCTTATCTGGGCATGGGCTTCCGCATCAAGCGCATGTATGACGATCACGTCGGCATCCTGCGGGCGATGGACCCGCAGACCGGTCGCGTGGCCTGGGAGCACAAGGAGCCACTGCCACTGTGGGCTGGCGTACTGGCCACCGGTGGCAATCTGGTGTTCACCGGCACCGGCGATGGCTACTTCAAGGCCTTCAACGCCGAGACCGGCGAGCAGCTGTGGCAGTTCCAGACCGGCACCGGGATCATCTCCCCGCCGATTACCTGGGAACAGGACGGCGAGCAGTACATCGGCGTGACCACCGGTTACGGCGGCGCGGTGCCGCTGTGGGGTGGCGACATGGCCGAGCTGACCAAGCCGGTGGCTCAGGGCGGTTCGTTCTGGGTATTCAAGCTGCCCAGCTGGGCCAACGAGTAATCACCTGAAACGCCCTGCCCACCCGGGTGGGCAGGGCTATGGAGAAGAGCATGAAACTGCTTGTTCGTCTGACTGCCAGCCTGCTGGCACTGAGCAGCCCCGCGTTGCTGGCGCAGAGCGCTGACATTGCCGAAGAGGATATCCGAACCCTAAACGGCTGCGCCCTGATCCCCGGCACCCAGTGCCAGGGCGTTGATCTGCGCGGCGCTGATCTCCGCCACCTGGATCTGCGCAAGGCGGACCTGACCGGCGCCGACCTGCGCGATGCAGACCTGCGCCATGCAGTACTTGACCAAGCCAGACTCGACAACGCCCGGCTCGAAGGAGCCAACTTTACCCGTGCCAGCTTGCAGCAAACCGCCATGCGCGGCGCCCAGGCCGACGAAGCACAGTTTGTGGCCATCAGTGGCTGGAACCTCACTGCGCAGGGAGCCAGCTTCAAGGGCGCAGACTTTACTGGCGCCAGCCTGGACTTCGCGCGTTTCAGCGGTGCAACCATGCACGGTACCGTGCTGCGCGCCGCCAATCTGGAGATGGCCTGGCTGCCAAAGGCCGACATGGCCGGCGCCGATCTGCGCGACGCCAACCTGCAGGAAGCCAAACTCAATCACGCCAATTTGACCGACGCCAACCTGGAAGGCGCACGCCTGCACTACGGCACCTTTCTGGACGTGACAATGCATGGTTGCCAAGCCTGTCCGGTTGATTGGGAATAACGCGGCTGCGACCTAAAGCCTATCGTCAGGCGTGATTGCATTCTGCTAGTGTTGAGACAGGGTGCAGTCACGCCATCGGTGGGTGTCGTTTGAAACCATATTCACAGACCTTTAAATCACTGCGCGACGACATCGCGCAAATGTACAGCAGTAACGAGCGCGAAATGGCTTTGCTGCGCGGCGCCCACCTCACCTCGGTAATTCGGGTCACGCCCGCGATGATGTTTGCCAACGTCGGCGCAGGTGCCTGTATTTTGCTTAGGGAAACTCTGAAAAAGACTTTCTGATTTGGCAAAATACCGCGACCCCACCCACCGAGTTTCCCGATGAAGCAGATGACCTTCGCCGACGCCGAGTACGCTGGCAAGCGCAAGCAAACCCGCAAGGAGTTGTTCCTGA
>NZ_JBSXON010000061.1:0-26036 GCF_056859475.1 Halopseudomonas sp. L-58 | reverse complement strand
AGGCAAGGTCAGCATCAAACTGGCGTGTGTGTCGTTTGGCATCAGCACGACCTGCTATCGCTACCAGCCACGGTTGTCGGAAGAAAATGCCGAGATCGCCGATCACCTAATCCGACTCACACATAACCAACGCAACTGGGGTTTCGGCCTGTGCTTCCTGTATCTGCGTAACGTGAAAGGTTATCGCTGGAATCACAAACGGGTGTATCGGATATATCGGGAGCTGGAGTTGAACCTGCGGATCAAGCCGCGCAAGCGCATCGTGCGAGAGAAGCCCGAGCCACTGGCTGTGCCGGAGGCAATCAACCACTGCTGGTCGATGGACTTCATGCACGATCAGTTGGCCGACGGTCGCAGCTTCCGCCTGTTCAACCTGATCGACGACTTCAACCGCGAGGCCCTGACCATGGATATCGACCTGTCATTGCCGGCAGAGCGGGTGGTGCGCGCACTGGATCAAGTGATCGAGTGGCGTGGCAAGCCCCAAGTTATCCGCAGCGACAATGGCCCGGAATACATCAGCAGCAAGCTCGTGCTATGGGCGGAAAAGCACGGCATTCGACTAGAGCATATCCAGCCCGGTAATCCACAGCAGAATGCCTACGTCGAGCGCTACAACCGCACGGTGCGTTACGACTGGCTGGGGCATTACTTGTTCGAGTCCATCGCCGAGGTGCAGGAGCATGCAACGCGCTGGGTATGGATATACAATCACGAACGGCCAAACATGGCCCTGGGCGGCATCACCCCCAAACAGAAGTTGGCTCTCGTGGCCTGACCTCTACTTCTGGCGAGCACTAAAAATGGGGGGATTACCATTTAATGTGCTAACGATACGCAGTCGAATACTTCGACCTATCCACGACGAAGAACTGCATATGCCATTTTCCCGATATTCGGTTCTTAGATCCGATGGATCGAAGCCAATCTCCTTACGGAAAATCGCGTATTCGGGCAAATTTGGTCTGTCCAGTTGGGTCGCTGCCGCCACCCTCGCTGGAAAGCCCGGGCAACCGGTAAACAGGAAGCCGGCAGCACAGTTTGAACCTCCCCGCCAACTGCTTTATGAGACTGGGAGAACAGCTAGGGAGGGTTGCCCTTGGGTAATTTCGAACAAGCTGGTTCAGCAGCTTTACATTTGCGCCTTGCGGCGTTCGGTAGCGTGGTTGGAGTGCTCTGCACTGCTGGCCTTGCACCAGTAACCGCTGTTGTACTGGTTCTTTGCGTCGCCGTCGTTTTTACGAAGATGTAAGGCTAGGGTGGCCACGCACGCGGGCGTGGCCACTCGAACCTTGTATACCCACTTAATCTGAGTCAAAGCTGATTGTCAGGAGTCGGCCAGAAGCGGTCATCTTGCGCCTTCAAAAATCCCTGGCGATCCAATGAATGTTGGCTTCTTACACAAGAGCCAGTTATCAAGTAGATATTCGGCTCCACCCGTGTGTGGCGTAATCAAGGGTCACAATGGCTGCAGCCTCGGACGCTACCCTGTGGAAGGTATTGTCCTTAGTCGTGTCTCCGTAATCGCTGATTCCTCGGACGACCAAGACGGGCACGTTCTGCTTTTCGCATGCATCGAATACTCCATAGGCCTCCATCTCAGCAACCAGTGCTTTTTCATGAATACTTTGGAAGCTTTCGAAAACTTCTGGATCACGAATGAGCAATTCGCCTGAGGCGACTGTTGCCGGAGACACCATGAGCTTCGCTGCAACTTCCCCAGCCTGGGACTCTACCGGGATCGCGAAGCCCAGCTTCTCGGCGCGCTCTTGCAGGCGGTCAGGTAACGATGCGGTTGCAAAATAAGCATTGAGATCTTGCTGGGTGGAAAGTTTTGGACGTTGCATCTCTGGCCGAAGCGCAATCTGGCCCCCGGCGTGTGCTGCCCCACCTTCGTAGTACACGACGCGTTCGGACAGAATGACTTCGCCGAGGCTGAGCTTTTTACGACGTCCGCCCGCGATCCCCATCATCAGCACCTTCTGGGGGTTCAGGTCTGACAACAGAAGGGTAGTGACGGTGCTTGCGTTGACGTTGCCAGCGTTGCCAAGAGAGGCAACGACACATGATAGAGGGCCGTCCGCTCGCTGGATGGTTACGGGCCAGAAATGAATGCCATTCTTGGAGTAGCGTGCAGGTACATCCTCGCCAATACCGAATACTTTCTTCGCGGCGGTTAGCTCAATGGGGATAGCCGTGATGACTAGGAGATCTGGAGAGCGTGCCTCCTCCTTGGCCTCGATTTCTGCCTGGAACAGTCCAACTGAAAGGTCTGCCAGCTTGTCTAGGCTGTACAGAGGCTCCTGAAGGGACATGCTGTCCAGGCGTCCCTTAACTTGCTCGCCGGTGAAGAAGAACATCGCGGAAGGATCCTTGAAGAAATTGGCGCGAAGGCCGAGCGCCCCCTCGCCATCTTCGCTGAAGCCCCCAAGCTGCAGGTCAAACGGCAGAACGGGAAGCTGACGCTTGCGAAGTTTACGAGCTCGGTCGGATACGCCCTTGCCACCGCCTAGGGCAATCATTGCCGTGGCCACCTCAACTTGCTCATCACCAATGTTCCCGCCGGTGACCAGGTCGTCTTCGATGTAGACGATTTGTGCATAGTTCTCGGCGGCAAGACGGCGGATCAATGTCCGTTGTTCAAGGGTCATTTTTTCCCGCATGGCCAGCTGCGAGGTGACGATCTTTAACTGATGAGCTGGGGCGTACTCAGCCAGCAGCTTCTCAGCCTCGTAGGCCACCGTCCAGTCGAAGGTCAATGCATCGCCGCTTTCATTGACTGGCTGACCTGCTAGGTAGACAACTAGTCCGCCCTGAGCCGCCAAGACGCTCTTGGTTAACGCACGAGTGAAGTCGTGCGCGAGATCGATCGAGGCCTTCTCTGTCTTCTTGGAGATGCTGCCCGCAATCAGAATGAATTCATTTTCAAGCTTTGCCATCGTGACAATTCCGGTAGCTGAGGTGTTGAGTGTTGGCTGATTTCTCTAGGGGTTAATACTGGAATAGCGCCTTGATCTCATTCTTGTTCTTGAGTGCGAGCTGGATGACTTCGGGCCTCTGGTCAGCCTGATCTTCATTCAGGTTGAGCTGGAACAGGAGATACACGAGGAGGGCTTGCCGGCATTTGACGTGCATCTCACCGTTCTCCATCAGAAAGTCGGCCTCGATCAAATTGCGCTGGGAGGGTGTGAGGCCCGGATGAGGAATGAGAACAACGTCCACAATCGTGTGCCAGGCGTAGTCCTCATAAGCTCGGTCGCGATCTTGACCACCATATTTGCAGTGCTTGATACGGGTTAGAGAAAAGTCCCGAAAGTCCTTACGTTTGTGGCAGTAGGCCCGGACGTGCCAGCGGTTCCCGTCATGCACCAATGCGTGGGGAGACAGCCGCCGCTCCCCACCTTCAGGGTCGTTCATGGATTGGTAGAAGACCTCGACATATTCCTTCTCGCGAATCGCGCGGAGGATTTCCCCAACGATGTCCGCGTTCAGGCGACGACCCAGCTTGGGTACAGCAGCGACAGGGGATTGCCAGTTCAGGAAACTGCCATAAGGAACCTCTGACTGCACGGCGACGCGAAGCAGATCTTCTAGGTACCGCTCAACTGCGCTAGAGGGGAAGACAGCCTTAAACGAATCGGTCGCCCGGTAGACTCTGGCCCGGGTGTCGTATTCAAGGTTGCTTTCGGCGAGTTTTGTGTACTCGGTGATATCCAATGACGCCTGGGGTACAGAGATTCCGAAGAATTCAGTGAGGCTGCTTCGGTTGATCTGACCATCCCACCGCAATCGATAGTCGATGAATTCCAACCGACGTTCCTGGCCCCAACGCGCACCTTGCCGTCCCTTGCTGGTGGGTTGGTCGTCTGTGGGTTTGGACTCGTTTGTCATGATCGAACCTCGATAGCGTATAAAAACTAGACTGCATCTAAAAAATATGCGTATAGTAATAATACGCTAGCGAACGGCCGATCGCAATTTCCCGGACGGATTCTTTAGATGTTTCGGAGAGGGTTGAAGTGCGGCGAAACGTAAAGGTGATTCGGGCCTAGTGATCGAGCCGCCGCGCCATCTCATCGCTCTGCATGTGGTGTAGCTGCTGGTAGGGATGCTTTGCTACTAACACAATATTTTAGGAGGGGATGGCCCATGCCACTCACCAACACTCAGATCAAGTATTACGACAGTAATGTGCTGCGCCTTCCGAAGGACAAACGGGAGACCTACAACGCCCAAGTCGACCGGCTGATTGCAGCACTGAAGGTCAGCCTGAAGAAGCAGGACAAAATCACCATCAAGAAGGAGGTAAAGGCCGGCTCTTTTGCCAAGCACACCATCCTGCGCCCCAACGCTCAAAACTCTGCTGACATTGACGTGGTTTTCTATATCAGCGGCCAGAAGGTGGATGAAGAGACCTTTGCGACCCTTAGCCAGAAAATCTACGACGCGCTGGTCAAGCTGTACCCGAACAAGTCTGTCGAAGACTTCGAAATCCAGCGCAAGGCAGCTAAGGTCACCTTCGTAGGTACCGGGCTGGAGGTCGACATTGTTCCGGTCATCGAGAACCCGAACAAGGAAGACTACGGCTGGCAGTTTGACCGTATTGATGGCTCGAAGACTGAAACCTGCGCTCCGTGCCAAGTGAAGTTCATGAAGGATCGCAAAGATCAAGATCCGGACTTCCGTACCTTGGTGCGGATGGCCAAGCGGTGGCGTACCTGGAAAGAGGTACCTCTCAAGTCCTTCCACATTGAACTCATCATGGCTCATGTGCTTGAAGTGAACGGAAAGGAAGGATCGCTAGAGAAGCGTTTCCGTGACTTCCTCCTCTACATCGCTGAGTCGGGGCTCAAGGAAGTCATCAAGTTCCCAGAGAACGGCAATGTGCCCGAATTCTCCGATACCGTCGTGATCA
This sequence comes from Halopseudomonas sp. L-58, assembly GCF_056859475.1. Classification (NCBI taxonomy): domain Bacteria; kingdom Pseudomonadati; phylum Pseudomonadota; class Gammaproteobacteria; order Pseudomonadales; family Pseudomonadaceae; genus Halopseudomonas; species Halopseudomonas sp. L-58. The sequence continues at coordinate 21,121 of NZ_JBSXON010000061.1, read as the reverse complement.
TTGATCCGGTCTGTGACACCAACAACGTCGCCAGCCGAATCACAGCGGACGAGTGCAAAGAGATCGTCCAGCTCGCAGAAGAGTCCTGGGAAACCGCTCATTTCGCATCGGTGGAAGATGACTTCAATCTCTGGAAAGAACTGTTCGGCAAGGGCTTCAAAGTCGAGGATGCAGCATGACCTACAGCGCTACGCAAACGACAACGTACACCACCACTGACATTGAGTCAGTCGTTCGCCGGATTACTGCCGACCTCTTGATGATCGCCTCTAGTAGCGAAGCAGTGACTGAAGCCAAGGCCAAGGAATGGGCCTACGACATCGAGCTGCTGGCCAAAAACGGGTATCTGAAGTTCGCAGACCTTACCCTGCTGAGCAATGGGGTCGAACAGAAGGCGACACGGTACTACGTGAACGAGTCCGGCGCCCTGGCCAACCAGCGTCCTGGTGATGCTCGCTGGCCCAAAGTGTCGAACCCGCACCTGCGGATCGTTCTGTCCTACAACGACAGCTATACCCAGCAAGCTCGTGACAAAATGGCTGGCAAGTTAAAAATCAACTGGACGACCTCTTACGACGACATCAGCCACTCCCAGCTCACTCAGAGCGGTGGTCGCGAATACTCCAGCAACGGCTATGGCATGGAACGAAAGGACTACACCCGATGAGCAACAACAGCGTATTTGACTCTGCAATTGAATTGCCGGAAGCCCAGCTGACTGAGCGCGAGAAGGTGTTGCTTGGCTTCAGCGGCCGCTACGAGCGCGTGAAAAACCAGCTTCAGTTGCTGCTGAACCAGGGCCAGTTGTCCGAGTGGAGCAAGGTGCACCATAAAAGCGTGCTACCGATCTGCAATCTAGTTGCCGACCAGTATCCTCTTGTGATTTTCCACGGGGACGTCGGCACCGGAAAAACTGCGACAGCGGAGTGCATCGCTAACCGTATCGTACGTGATTCTCGCGCTGAAGATTCGGTGTTGTTCAAGCTGAGTAACCGAGTTCGCGGCTCCGGCAAGGTCGGCGAAATGGGCACGCTTTTGACCCAGGCATTTGCGGAGGTTGCCGAAGCTGCCGGCAAAAAGCGCCGGGCGATTCTCATCATCGACGAGGGTGACTCTATCGCAGCCTCCCGTTCGCAGAGCCAGAGCCACCACGAGGATAAAGTGGCTGTGAACACGCTGATCCAAGGCGTGGATGAGTTGCGCAAATATGGCGGACGGATCGTTGTGATCTTATGCACCAACCGTCTTTCCGTACTTGACGCAGCTCTGCGCCGTCGTGCTGCCATCGTTGAAGAGTTCACCCGTCCAGATGCTGCTGAGCGCAAAGAGCTGTTCAGCATGGATCTGGCAGGTATGGAGCTCACGGAGAAGCAACTAACTGACTTGGCAACCGTCACTGGTGAGAGTAATGGGCAGCCAGCATGGACTTACTCCGATATTCGGACTCGCCTGTACCCAACGGCGATGGCCAAAGCCTTTCCGAATCGTCCGCTGAGCTTCAAAGATCTGACCGATTCAATACTGGAGATGAAGCCATCACCGGTTATGGAAGATAAGTAAATATTCTGGTCGTGTGGTTGGGCTTTCTGGCGACGCCTCGAGTTGACCTGCAGTCCTCTTTACCTAGTACATGATGATCTTTCCCGCTGTTGTGGTGACTGGTTCTGAAGACTGCTGTTGCCATGCGGAAATCAGCTAAAACGGAGTATTTATGAAAGCCGACAAAGAAATTTTCGTATCAGTCGACATCGAAGCATCTGGCCCGATCCCAGGCAAGTACAGCATGCTTTCTATCGGCGCGTGTGTGGCGTCGAACCCAGCTGAGCAGTTCTCCTGCTTTCTGAAGCCTATATCTCAGGAGTTTGTGCCGGCTGCCCTTGAGGTCACAGGGTTGTCACTTCAGAGACTTCGCGAAGAGGGCTTGGAACCTGGTGAGGCTATGGCGCAATTCAGGTCCTGGGTAGAGTCATTAGCTGATGCCGATCAAAGGGTAGTGTTCGTAGGGTTTAACGCTTCGTTCGACTGGAGCTTCGTGAACTATTACTTCCATCTGTTCTTGGGTGAAAACCCCTTCGGAATCGCAGCGCTCGACATTAAGTCGATGTACTTTGGTACCTCCGAATGCACTTGGACATCGACCCGATCAAGCGAAATTGAGAAGGTAGTGAATCCTGAAAGCTCGGGCAACCATGATGCCCTAGATGACGCCGTTTACCAGGCGGAGTTGTTCAACTTGATTCGTGAAAAGCTGGTGTTTGGTAGGCCCTGACGGATCCTTTGGCGAGGAGCACGTGGGGCTAGAAAAGCCGAGGGGCGTCATTGCATGGTGAACCGCCCCGAAGCAGTGATCGCCCAGCCGGCCGGCCTCTCTAAGAGCGCATTAAGCCGCTGCGATAGCGTTCATAAGCAGGTTTCACGTCGTCGGCTTGGCGAGAGTTCGTCTGCCGCCCAAATTTCAGTGTCCGCAATTGGCCGAAAGCTGCCACCCAGCACCTTTAACTGCAGGATCGCATGATAGGGGTGTTCTGTGAGGCTGCGGGTGTTGTGGTGGCTTGCGCCAAGCCCCATTGACGGCTCAATTTTTAGGCAAAGCGGTCTTCTTGAATGCTTGTTTATTGGCTATCTAACTAAAGGCAAGGCTAATGCCAATGCAGGAAAATAATTCGCCAATTCTCGTGGTTGATCTCGAAGCGACCTGCTGGGATGCCAGCACGCCAGAAGGCGCGTCACAAAGCATTCACACGATGGAAATCATCGAGATTGGCTGTGCGCTGAGCAACCAGCATGGCACTGTGCTGGATACGCGCTCCTTCATGGTGCGACCCCAACGCCAACCCGTGCTCAGTGAGTTCTGCATTGAACTGACGCATATCACGCAAGCCATGGTTGATAACGCACCACCGCTTGCAGATGCTGTTGTCCAGATGAACGCTTGGCTGAACGACGTCGCAGCGGATGCACTCTGGTGCAGCTGGGGTAACTACGATCTTAACCAGCTGACAGCACAATGCGCCCTCAACAGTGCCGGTTCACAACTGCTGAGCCTGCCGCACCTGAACTTGAAGAAGCTCTGGCGACGTACCACCAGGCAGCGCAAGAAAACCAGCCTTGCCCATGCACTGGCTCATCATGAGCTGGAATTTGACGGCCAGCCCCACCGCGGGGTTGATGACGCCAGGAATATCGCACGCTTACTGCCATTTCTGGACTGGTCGCTACTGGATGAACTACTCAGCCAGCCGACCGATACTGCAACTCACAATGCACCACAGACAAGCCGATGAAACTCGTTTGTATCTCCGACACACATAGCATGCATCGCAGCATCCAGCACATTCCAGATGGCGATGTGCTGATCCACGCTGGTGACAGCCTGGGGCAGGGCACGCTGGATAATGTTGAGGAGCTCAATGACTGGCTGGGTACACTGACCCACAGGTACAAGATTGTCATCGCCGGCAACCACGACTGGGCATTCCAGGACAGCCCGGAGCAGGCACGCGAGGCGCTCAGTCACGCGATTTACCTTGAGGACAGTGGCGTTGAAATTGAAGGCATTCGTTTCTGGGGCTCGCCCTGGACTCCCACCTTCTGGAACTGGGCATTCATGCTGGACCCGGGCCAGCCGCTGTACGATGCCTGGTCGCGCATCCCTGACAACACGGATGTGCTGATCACCCACGGCCCGCCGAGGGGGATCGGAGATGAGGTTGTGCTGGGGTTGGGGCCCAGAAATGTTGGGTGTACTGAGCTGTTGCAGCGTATTGACAGGCTGCCCCTCAAAGCTCATATCTTTGGGCATATTCATGAAGGGTACGGCAGCTACCAGCGCGGACCGCTCACCCTGGTTAATGCCAGCACCTGTGACGAGCAATACCAGCCGATTAACCCACCGATAGTGCTGGATCTGGCTAGTCCTTTCTAGGCTCACGGTAGTGGTTCCGACGGCTCTGCTGCTAATCAATGCCGGTTACCGGAAAAAGGGCTTACCGTTCAGACAAGCCCATCAGCGGAGCGAGGCAAGGGTGTGCATGACATTCACAGCTCGGACGAAGTATTTATGGTAGGAGGACTCATGCTGTTGTTCCTGGACTATGACGGGGTGCTGCACCCTGACGAGGTCTACCTGAAGCGCGGGCGTCCGGTGCTGCGTGGACCGGGTGAGCTTTTCATGTGGGTACCACACTTGCTGTCAGCGATTGAGGGCGCTGATGTGCGGATTGTCCTGTCAACGAGTTGGGCGCGTCATCTCGGATTCAGGCGTGCCTGCAATGCTTTGCCGGAAAGCTTAAGAGGTTTGGTGGTTGGCGCCACCTGGCACTCAAAAATGAAAATCGGCGAGTCCGGAGCAGCAACGCTTTGGGATCTACAGACACGCTACGAGCAGATTCAGGCCTATCTGGCCCGAATGAACTCACCCTGTGACTGGCTGGCCATCGATGATGATGCCCGAGGCTGGCCCGACGAGAAGCTGCCTCAACTGATTCATGCTGATCCCGCACTGGGTTTGTCCTGCGAACAGACAGCACAACGGCTGCGAGAGCGGCTTTTGCACGGCTGTTGAGTCTGGACGGTTTTCCGTATGGCTGAGGGTTGCTGTGGCGTGGTTTCACTCAGTCCTTGAAATAGTTGTCACGTTCAACCAGACCGAACGGTGCGTCAGCTTTGATCGTCTGATCGGATACTTCGTCGAACAAATGCTCAACCATCCGCTGACGTCGCAGTCCCGACAGGGTGCTGAAAAAGCAGCCCTCGCACAGGTGCACCTCATACCGTTCACCATCATGCTGCGAACCATAGCCCCAGTGGGCTGACAGCACACCAAACTGCGCAGGCGTACCAGGTTTTGTGGTGGATGTGCCGCATACATCACAGAGCACATCGGTAGTGACCGGAACGTTTTGTGTCTCGCTGATTTTCATGGGGTCTCTCCTGTGCGTTACTTTGTCAGCAATGATGCGCATGGCAGGCTGCTGCTTTTGGCGAGCCAGCGCGTATTTGAGGTTTGGTTTCCAATAAATCAGTTCACGGACTAAGGGGCCTTCAGTGACCATCGACTGCAGCACCCTTGAGAAAACTTTCAACTATGTGGCTTTTCTCACAGCAGCCGCGGGTATTGCGTTTATGCTGCTAATGGAACCGACAAGCCTCGGAGTTGCAATGGCAGTATTCTTGCCCTTGTTATTGGGGCTCGCGACTTATCGCATTCACGTACTTGTCGTGAAGCAAGCTGCGGTGCCGTTGTCATGGACACCTCACCAAGTGCCATTGCTAAGGCTTTCGATGCGCCGATGCGTTTCGACAAGGTCCTGCAGGCGGCCCTAAGCAATAACATCGAGCGGTGCGCGGCCGTTAAAAAAATCATTGTCGTTGGGGCGTCTCATAAAACCGTATACGTTTGCTGGATTTTCAAAAAGCGTGCGCATGGCGGCGTGGATGTTCAGCACCATGCTGATGCGCTCAGCCTGCTCGCCATCCAGCTTGGATGGAGCATTTCCGGCGGTGACTCGGTCCAGAGCGTAGCTGGAAATGCCCAATATTTTCTGAATTTGGCTCCGGGTGGCTTTCCAACCCTTGAGGATTGTAATCGCCGCACGCAAGCCAATCATGTGGCTCTCGTTCTCGCCTGGCAGGTCATTTTCTTGCGTAACCATCTGCATGCTGCTCTTTATGTGAGTTATTTAAATACAGACCGTAATACTCCGCGCCTGCTCAGAAAACATAGCCTTCTATCAGCCTGATCAGATCAGCGATGACACGATCTCGCGCATTGGCGCCGGTTTGGATGCCGTGCAGTGGGGTCATGCCAGCAAGACGAGTGTTGGATTTTTGCAGGTAGTGCTTTGCTTTTGCCGTACTGCCAAACACCAGCAGGCTAAGTGCAAGAGCTTCTGTGGCGGCAATGTCTGCCAGTAGATCTTTGCTAGATGGGTCATCCAGGCTTTCCAGCAGACGGGGCACCTCACCAAGCGACTTTTCAAAATCTGCTTGAATTGATGCCGACAATCCATCACGAATTTCCATGGTTCTGGCTCCTTACTGATAGGCCCTAGTGGGTAAGAATGAGGGTCTCAGTACAGCGGGCAGGGCAGCCTTCCATCAGCTGTCATTACCCGCTTCAATGTCTGCACCCTCCAAACGCATGCCGTTGGCTGGGTCAGTGAATGCTCATAATGGCGTCCAGCGATGTTGTTTTACGTTTGCCTTCACCTATCAAGACATAGACCGTGTTTCGGGTTTCAAAAAAGCCAGGTGGAGTAAACCGTATAAGAGGTGTGGTCCTTACCCAATTGCCGGGCTCGAAGCGCGAAGTGCTGTCGTACATGACCTCATGCGCATAGACCATCACCGGGTTGATACCTCGTGACTCCAGATCCAGGGCGATTTTCTCGCCCACATCCAGATCAGCCCATATCCAGTCACGGACAATCCTGAAGGGCTTGTGCGTGGCATAGGTCTTGGCTTGTTCAATCGCCTCTTCCAGCGTGAAGGTGGCGCCCTGCATTGGCTCTCCATCGCCGAACAGCAGGTTAGTCATTTCATTGAGAGTGGGCATATTAAGCTCCGATAGGAAACTGATAGCGGGCTAAAGGCTTACCTTTCGCCATAAAGCTGTATGGATAATCAGTATTTATACTGGCATGGCTTTCGCCCAAGTCAAGCTCGCGGCTGACGTAAAACCATGGCAGCATTGACCTCCCTTAGTCAGCGTGCGGTGGCCTTGGCAGCCAGAAGGTACTTTCAGGGCCAGGTCCATCGCATCGGGCAAAGGTCTGCCAGACAGGCTTATCACTGAAGACTTTTTGCCGGTTATTGGCGGCAGCACTCATGATGTCTGCCTGCTTGATGGCCAGGGCAACGGGCAATACTGGTCGTTGCTGCTTTGGCTTGATCAGCCACTCAAACAGGTAGCGAAGCCCATTGGCGCCGTCTGGCCATTCTTTTTCCAGCGTGTTGAGGGCCGGAATAGCCAGCTCATATCCCAGCAGCTCGTGACTCACCAAATATCCAGTTTCTGTTCGTCGCCCATCTGGCTGCATGCTTCGTACCTTGCCGAGGTCATGGAGCAGGCCAGCGAGCGCGGCCAGCCAGCGCTCATGCTCAGAGAAGCTGCTGCTTACGGCATAGACTGACTGAGCCACCTCCAGACTGTGCTCAGCCAACCCACCCGGATAGCAGTGGTGGTGGTTAGCGCTCGCTGGGTAGCTAAAAAATCGACAGCCAATATTGGGCTCTCCAAGTACCTGATAGGCGAAGCGTTGCAGCGTTGGGTATGGGCAGCTGTCTATCCACCGCTCAACGTCCATCACGGTCGTGATTGAGCCCACTTTGCTGGCGGGTAGATGGCTGAGTGATTGAAAAGCATGCGTTGTTAATAGCTTCTGATCTTCAACGGTCAAAAAGCCCCCATGGGCAGTGACGAGCATTGAGACGGCTACTAATCCATTGGTTGGCCATGACCCCGGGTGGTTATCCAGGGCTGCTAGAACCTCATGGCGTCCTGCAAGGTTTTCCAAAACGAGGAAAATACAGGATTTTAGAGGCGATACCTGATAGGCCTGTTGAGTTTCCAGGCAGCCAGTCAACCAAAAGGCATCTGCATCTTTATTTGAATAGGTGGATGGCACTGAGTTGTTCATCAGGCTGCCCCCCACTGATCCATAGTGCTTTCCAGGCGATCGAGCAAATAGGGCAGTACCGCTTTGCCACACTCTTCCTCCAGCTGTGGCAGTGTTTCAGACACCCAGGTCTCCAGCGCATCCAGGTTGGATGCTTCGTGGCCGCGCCCAATCAAAAAGACCAGTGCATCCCCCTCAGGGATTCGCAGAGCGAATTGGATGGCACGGGCAAGGCGGCGGCAGGTGTGATCGGATATCTTAAGCATGTTCTTTCTCCTGAGCGTCGGCATGGCCAGCCTGGTTAAATTCATTCACCAGCAAGCGTTCCATGGCAGAGCCATCTCTTCTGGTCAGGTTGGGCACATAACGGGAATAAACGCGGAACAGCATTTCGGTGGTGGTATGCCCCATCTGGCGGGCAATCCATTCCGGCGATTCGCCTGCTGCCAGCCAAAGCGTTGCTGCGGTATGGCGGGTTTGATAGGGGCGCCGTTTACGTAGCCCCAGGTGCCGCAATAAGGGGTACCACACCCGTTGGGTGATGTTGCGGTGAGCGACAGGCTTACCGTTTCGGGTACAGAACACATACTCGAATTTCCCGGTTGCTTTACGCTGTTCCTGCAGTGCCTCATAGACTGGACCGGACATATCAATGGTGCGGAATGATCCATCATTTTTGGTGTAAACCAGCTCGTCTCTGACCAGTGCCTGGCGTACCAGGATTTGTCGGCGTTCAAAGTCGACGAACTGCCACTGCAATCCATCAATCTCACCGGTACGCATTCCGGTCAGAAAGCGCACGGTGTAGTAGTTTTTAAAATCGGCTCGCACCGTTTGCAGGATCAGCTTGACCTCATCGACGGTGAACGGCTCTACGTCAGTCCGCGGTACTTTTAGCGATTTGATGCCCTGATAAGGTGAGGTAAACTCATAGCGGTCGGCTGCTTCGTTAAGGATCATGCGCAAAGGCGTCATGATGTGGTTGATTCGCTCTGCTGACAGGGGTTTGTCTTTACCGTTTCTGACTTTGGCGAGCTGGGAACGGAAAGACAAAATCTCTGCCTTGGTGATGGAGCCGACCTCCTTCTCACCAAACTCTGGCTTCAAATAGGCGCGCAAGGTGGTTGCCACCGTATCAATGTGTGAGCGCCGCCACTGAGCCTGCATTTCAGAAAACCAGGTATCAGCAAAGTCGCTGAATAGCGGTGTTGCGTGGTGCTTGTATTGCAACTGAACGGCTGCAGCTTCAACAAATTTCTGAGCATTTTTGCTGCCCGGAAAATACCGGGCGTACTCGAACGTCCCCAGAGTGATTTCAGCCTCGATCTTTTTCAAAATCCCTTCCAGCTTGCGCCGGTTGGTAGGTGTGTCATCCAGGGCCGTTTGCTCACGGCATCGTTTGTTACGGTAACGGAAATCGAAGAACAGTTTTCCTGTCTGTTCTCGTACACGGATACTAGCCATGCATGACACCTCCGTTGGCCATGGGGATGGCAAGAGGGCTGTTGGATGTGCCGCCCATGTCTCGCTCAATGGCTTCCCAGATATAAAGAATTTTGCGCCCACCAAAGGGTCGGATGTAGTGAACGCCCTCAAGCAAAACGCTATCCTTGAGTCGGTCGCGAATTGTTCTGGCGTCATATTTGATGCGAGCTGCAAGCTCGTCGGTGGTTAGGTATTGAGTAGTCATAACGTTCTCCTTGGGCTTCATATGTAGCTAATTGGCTACATATGTATATGTATAGCTTCGACGGGTTCGTTAGGCAAGCTTTTTTTGCAGCCAATTGCTAACATTTGAAAAATATAAGTAACGGATGTAGCCAATATGCTTCGTTTCAAGATCAAAGAAATGATCGCCCGCAGGGAGTTTGAGGAGGGGCGCCGCATTACCATCGCGGAAGTGGCGGAGGGTGCCGGCATCCACCGGGTAACCTTGTCGAAGATGATCAATCGGCGGGGATTCAGCACCAGTACTGAGCATATTGATGGGCTGTGCCGTTACTTTGATTGCAAGATAGAAGACTTGGTTGAATACGTTCCTAGCGAGCGAGTCAGTGACCTTGATGACCAAGGCCGTAGCAATTGAATGGCATAAACTGCGTTGTGATGGCTGAGCTTTTCAGGTTGTAGTGAGCTGAGCACTAAGCAGTTCTGTTGGCTTGTGTAGTGGACAGACAAGAGTGGCTGTTTGGGGGCATGGATGGTGAAAAAGCAGTTGCCGATTCTGGTGAGCTGGATTGGCGGGAATGACCTCAAGGCGCTGGCTGGTGGCCTGCCTGGTCCGGTGCTTTCTACATTGCGTGCTGACAGCTTTGCCAGGGCTGAACTGCTTTGCTCCTATCCGTCAGACCAGTTGGATAGCTACCGCGCCTGGCTGGCGGAGAATACCGAAACGCCGCTGAATGTTTACCACGAACCCCTGAGTTCACCGGTCAACTTTGCCGAGATTTATCAGGCTGCAGAGCGTCATTTGCGCAGGCTGCAGAGCAGCGGTGAGCCATTGGCCATTTTGCTCAGTCCGGGTACGCCGGCGATGCAGGCGGTATGGATTCTGCTGGGCAAGACGCGCTACCCCGCCACCTATTACCAATCGTCGCTGGAACAGGGCGTTCAACAGGTCGACATACCCTTTGAGATCGCTGCTGAGTATGTGCCGGCCGCTGCAGAGATCAGTACCAGCAGTCTGAACAACATGGTCATACAGGCTGCTCCGGTAAACGCGGCCTTCGACAACATCATCACGCGCAATAAATCCATGCTGTTGCTCAAGCAGCAGGCCGAAGTGCTAGCGCACAAGCTGGTGCCCGTGCTGATCTATGGTGAAACCGGTACAGGCAAGGAGCTGTTCGCCAGGGCTATCCACAATGCCGGTCCGCGTGCGGCCAAGCCCTTTATCGCGGTGAACTGCGGTGCAATACCCTCCGAGCTGATCGACTCGACCCTGTTTGGCCATAAAAAGGGTGCCTTTACCGGTGCCATTGCAGACCGGCTAGGCGTGTTTCAGCAGGCGGATGGCGGCACCCTTTTCCTTGACGAGTTTGGTGAGCTGACGGCGGATGTTCAGGTCCGGCTACTGAGAGTGTTGCAGGAAGGTGTATGCACACCTGTGGGTGCGTCGGTAGAGCAGCGGGTGGATGTGCGACTGATTGCCGCAACCCACCGCAATCTGATGGTTGATGTGGCGGAAGGGCGTTTTCGTGAAGATTTATTTTACCGGGTTGCGGTAGGGGTGCTGCATCTGCTGCCTCTGCGAGAACGGGAGGGTGACTTGCTGCTGCTGTGCGAGGCGCTGCTGGATGTAATCGGCAGGCAGGACGCTGCTCTGGCCGGTAAGAAAATTTCTGCCGAAGCAAAGAAACTTGTGCTTCAGCACTCCTGGCCAGGCAATGTCCGTGAGTTGCAGGCGACGCTTTTACGGGCTGCGCTTTGGTGTCAAGGTGATACTATCGAGCATCAGGACATGACCGGCGCCGTGTTTGCTATGCCTGCCAGAGGAGATCGTAAGGTTCAGGTAGATGTTGCGCAAGGTGTTGATATACAAGTGTTACTTTCCGAATTTGTGCGCCCTTACCTAGAGCAGGCACTGCAGCAGACAGCAGGTAACAAGACCCGGGCAGCCAAATTACTGGGTCTGAAAAGCCAGCAAACGCTGACTAACTGGATGGAGAAGTACGGCATTGAATAGTGTTGGCACGATCTTCGCTGTTCAACCAGCATGGACACAATAGCCTTTATGACATCAGTGAATTTTGAATTTCTGCGCCCCGGCAATGAAGTGCTGGCCAATCTTGGCGGGCTGGCCGAAGCGGTACTGCATGTCGACCCCGGCAGCGCGTTGACCCGGTTGCGCAGCTTTGCCGAAGAGCTGACCAAAACCATCTACAAGGAAGAGACGCTTCCACGTCTGCCCCAGGCCAGCTTTTACGATCTAGTGAAAAGTCCGGTATTTGCCGACTGCGTGAGCAAATCGCTGATCCATCAGATCAATTTTTTGCGTATCCAGGGCAATGACGCCGCCCATGGTGCGGAAGGCGACCTGCGCAATGCCCAGTTGGCATTGAAGACAGCGCACCAGCTGGCCATGTATATGGCCGTCAAATACTACGGTGTGCAGCACGACACCATTCCCGAGTTTGTTGAGGTTGCCGACCCCACGGCGGCCATCAAGGGGTTGCAGCAGTCGGTATCCGCTTACGAAAAAGAACTGAACCAAAAGCAGGAAGCCCTGCAGCAGGTGATTGCCGAGCTGGAACAGCAGCGTACGCGCAATATCGAAATGCTCGAGCCACCGGCCCGGCCCGATCAGCAGAAACGCCAGCGCGAGAGCCAGCAGGTAGCCGACAGCCTGCAGTGGAATGAAGCCAAGACCCGAACCCTATTGATTGATGCGATGCTGCTGCAGGCCGGCTGGGATGTGGCTAACCCCGCGCAGGTGGGGCATGAAGTCGAGGTGGATTTCCCGGATAACCCGTCCGGTAAAGGCCGCGCCGACTATGTGCTGTGGGGCGATAACGGCCAGCCACTGGCCGTTATCGAAGCCAAGAAATCTGGCAACGCCAGCCTGCAGGCCGGGCGTGAACAGGCGCGCATGTATGCCGATGGTTTTGAACGCATGGGCATGCAGCGCCCAGTGATTTTCTACAGCAACGGCTATGAAACCTTCATCTGGGACGATACCCAGTACAACACCTATCGCCCGGTGTACGGCCTCTACAGCAAGGACAGCCTGGAATACCTGATTTACCAGCGCCAATATCGGGTCCAGGCGCTGGAAAAGCACAACCCGCAGTTGAGCATTGCCGATCGGCCCTACCAGATCGAAGCAATCAAGACTGTCGCCGCGCACTTCCAGAGCCAGCGGCGCAAGGCGCTGATCATTCAGGCCACCGGTACCGGCAAGACCCGTGTTGCCATCGCCCTGGCGGAATTACTGCTGCGTACCGGCTGGGCCAAGCGCGTGCTGTTTCTCTGTGATCGCAAGGAACTGCGCGTGCAAGCCGATGATGCCTTCAAGCAGAATCTCCCCAGCGAGCCGCGTTGTGTCATTGGTGAAACCAGCAAGGTGGATCAGACCGCTCGCATCTTCATTGCCACCTATCCGGGCATGATGAACCGCTTTGCCCAGCTGGATGTTGGCTTTTTCGACCTGATCATCGCCGACGAAAGCCATCGCAGCATCTACAACAAGTACCGCGACCTGTTTGATTACTTCGATGCCATGCAGGTCGGGCTGACCGCGACACCGGTTAAATTCATCAGTCGCAATACCTTCGACCTGTTCGACTGTGAAACCACCGACCCGACCTTTGAATTCGGGCTGGATGCGGCCATCAACAACGAGCCACCCTATCTGGTGCCCTTCCGGGTCAAGGACCTGACCACCGATTTTCTGCGTGACGGCATCCATTACAGCCAGCTCAGCGAAGCACAGCAACGTCAGCTGGAAGAGGACCTGGGAGAGGAAGAAGCCCGGCAGACCACCATCGCCGGCAAGGACATCGGCCGCAAGATCTTCAGTGAAGACACCGACCGCATCATCCTCGAGAACCTGATCAATAATGGCATCAAGGATGACACTGGCTCACTGGTGGGCAAGACCATCGTCTTCGCCCAGCGCCAGGATCATGCCGAACACCTGGAAAAACTGTTCTGCAAACTGTATCCGCAATATGGCAGCAAGGTCTGCAAGGTGATCCACAACGCCATTCCGCATGTGGAAACACTGATCAAGGAATTCAAGAAACCGGACAACGACTTCCGTATCGCCATCTCGGTGGACATGCTCGACACCGGCATCGACGTACCCGAGGTAGTCAATCTGGTCTTTGCCAAACCAGTGAAGAGCTGGGTCAAATTCTGGCAGATGATCGGCCGCGGCACCCGCCTGCGTCCCAATCTGTTTGGGCCGGGCAAGCACAAGAGCGAATTCCTCATTTTCGATCACTACGGCAACTTCGACTACTTCGAGCAGGAATATAAGGAACCGGAGGACACCGGCAGCAAATCGCTGCTGCAGACCACCTTCGAAGCGCGCCTGCAACTGGCGCAGGCCGCGCTCAAGGCCAACCGCGCTGATGCCTTTGATGTGGCCGTCGAGTTGCTGCAGGCAGACATCAATGACCTGCCGGACACCAGTGTGGCGGTCAAGCGCGAGCTGCGGGTGGTGCACCAGCTGCAACAAACTCCGATGCTCAAGACACTCGACAGCAAAACCCAACACCTGTTGAGCAACACCATTGCCCCGCTGATGTCCGCCCGGGTGTTGCGTGACAAGCACGCGACGGCCTTCGACAAGCTGATCGCCGGTATTCAGTGCTGTCTGGTAGTGCAGGCCAGTTGCTTCGAGGACGGAAAGACTGAACTGCTGGCCGAGCTGGATAGGCTCGCAGTGAACATCAATGCCGTGCGCCAGAAGGATGCAGTGATTGCCGAAGTACGCAGTGCTGCGTTCTGGCAGCAGCCGAGCATTGCCAAGCTGGAGCATGCCCGCAAGGAGTTGCGCAGCATCATGAAATACCGCCAGAGCGGCACGGGCCCCGGCTACGACATCGGCAGCACGCGCACCCGTGATGGCAACATCCAGAACAATGAGCGTCAGGTGTATATCGCTGGCGCCAACGAAGCCATGATCTACCGCCGTCGGCTCAAGGACATCCTTGACGCCATGCTGGCTGCTAACCCGACCCTGCAGAAAATCCGCCAGGGTGAGCCGATTGCCGAGCCGGAGCTGAAAACGCTCACCTCAACCATCCTGACCAGTCATCCGGGCGTCAGCCTGGAGGTGCTCAATGAGTTCTACGGGCGCACCGCTGATCAACTGCACCTCACCGTGCGGGAAATTATCGGCCTTGACCCCGAAGCCATTGAAGAGCACTTCAAGCAGTTCCTGCACCAGCACCCGAACCTCACCGCCCAGCAGGTGCGTTTCATGAACCTGCTGAAAAACTACATAGCCCAACACGGCAGCATCGTTGTCGACAAACTCTATGAGCCTCCCTTCGACAGCATTTCCCATGAGGGCATCGACGGTGTGTTCACGCCGGATGACGTCGGCGATCTGATTGCAGTGCTTGAACCATTCATCAAGCAGGAGGCTCAGCATGGCCAGTAAGGATCTGGTGCCGGGCACGCTTTATCAGGCCATAGCAGAAGTCATTGCCCAGGCCCGCCAGCAGGTCAGGCAGGCGGTCAACCAGCACATGGTTCAGGCCTACTGGCATATCGGCCGCTTGATTGTAGAGCAGGAGCAGCAAGGGCAGCAGCGGGCAGAGTACGGCAAGCAGCAGCTCAAACAGTTGTCAGAGCGCCTGCAGGCCGAGTTTGGCAAAGGGTTTGATGTGGGCAACCTGCGCAATATGCGGCAGTTCTACCTGACTTTCCCAAAACACTACACACTGCGTAGTGTTTTGAGCTGGAGCCACTATCGAACCCTGATGCGTATTGAGAACCCTGCTGCCAGGCAGTGGTATGCGGATGAGGCGGCGGATGAGAACTGGAGCGTCCGCGCACTGGAGCGCCAGATCGGCACGCTGTATTACGAGCGCCTGCTCGCCAGCCAGGACAAGTCCACTGTCGAGCAGGAAGCACAGGAGAAAACCGAGCCGCTGCAGGATGATCCCAAACATTACCTGCGCGACCCCTACATCCTCGACTTTCTCAACCTGCCGGATAAAACCTGGCAGGAAAGCGACCTCGAACAGGGCATCATCTCCAACCTGCAGCAGTTCCTGTTGGAGCTGGGCAAGGGCTTTGCCTTCGTCGAACGCCAGCAACGCATCCGCACCGATGACGGCGACTACTTCATCGATCTGGTGTTCTACAACTTTCATCTCAAATGCTTTTTGCTGATCGACCTTAAAATGCACAAGCTCACCCACCAGGACGTGGGCCAGATGGACATGTATGTGCGCATGTATGAAGAACACAAACGCCGCCCCGACGACAACCCGACCATCGGGCTGATTCTGTGCAGCGAGCGCAATAACACCGTCGCCAAATACTCCGTGCTCAGCGAAAGCAAGCAATTGTTCGCCTCCAAATACCTCACAGCCCTGCCCACTGAAGAGGAACTGGCCCGGGAACTGGAGCGCGAACGGGAAAGAGTGCTGCGCCTGAAGGAAGCAGCCGCCCGATACCAATCAGATACACCACAACAGGACAATTGAAACACCCATGCTCACTGGCAAAATCCGCAACGATATCGACAAGCTCTGGGAAAAGTTCTGGACCGGCGGCATCACCAACCCGCTGACCGTGATCGAACAGATCAGCTACCTGATGTTCGCCCGCATGCTCGACATGCAGGAAGACGTGGCCGAGCGTAAGGCCAACCGCACCGGCAAGGCCTTCGACCGGCTGTTCCCCAATACCCCGGAAGGCCAGCTGCTGCGCTGGAAGAACTTCCGCAACATGAGCGGCAAGGAGCTGCACAGCCACCTCAAGCAGAAGGTTTATCCGTATTTTGCCCGCCTCGGCAAACAATCCGATCAGGCCGACGGTCTGGGGGACGATGGCAGCGCACTGCAAGCACTTGGGCATATCGGCGAATACATGCAGGACGCCGACCTGGAGATCAAGAACGAGTCGGTGCTCACCTCCGCTGTGGAAATGGTCAACGACCTGCCGCTGACCCAGAGCGACGTAAAGGGTGATATCTACGAGTACCTGCTGAGCAAGCTCACCACCGCCGGCATCAACGGCCAGTTTCGCACGCCGCGCCACATCATCGACGCGATGATAGAGCTGGTTGCCCCGCAGCCCACCGACATCATCTGTGACCCGTCCTGCGGCACCGCTGGCTTCCTCGCCCGCACCATGGAATACCTTAACCGCGAGCACTCCAGCGAAGCCGGCATCTTTACCGATGAAGACGGCAACAAACATTACACCGGCGACCTGCTGGAGCCGTACCGGGAGCACATCAACCGCCACATGTTCTGGGGCTTCGACTTCGATACCACCATGCTGCGCGTCTCCAGCATGAACATGATGCTGCACGGGGTGCATGGCGCCAACATCCTGTATCAGGACTCCCTGAGCAAATCGATCAAGGAGCACTACCCCGAGCAGGAAGAAAACTTCTTCGACGTGGTGCTGGCCAACCCGCCGTTCAAAGGCAGTCTGGACGAAACCAACACCAACCCCGACGTGCTTGGCCTGGTCAAAACCAAAAAGACCGAGCTGTTGTTCGTCGCGCATATCCTGCGCTCGCTCAAACTGGGTGGCCGCGCCGCGGTAATCGTGCCGGACGGCGTGCTGTTCGGCTCCTCCAAGGCTCACCAACAGTTGCGCCAGGAGCTGCTCGACAACAACCAGCTCGAAGGCATCGTCAGCCTGCCCAGCGGCGTGTTCAAACCCTACGCCGGCGTCAGCACCGCCATCCTGATTTTCACCAAGGGCGGCAGCACCGAGCGTGTGTGGTTCTATGACCTGCAGGCCGATGGCTACTCGCTGGACGACAAGCGCACCGAGCTGAAAGGCGAGGGCAGCAACGACCTGCCCGACGCCATTGCCCAGTGGCACAAATATCGGCAGATGGTCGAAAGCAATGCCAGCGCCAGCACCATCAATACCCTGTTCGGCGACAAGCGCAAAAAGGCCTTTGTCGTGCCGGCTGAGGATATCGCCGCCAACAAATACGACCTCTCCATCAACCGCTACAAGGAAGTGGAGTACCAGCAGGAGCAGTACGAAGACCCCAAGGTGATTCTGCAACGGCTGAAAGGGCTGGAGCGGGAGATTCTGGCGGATCTGGATCAGCTGGAGGGGATGCTGTGAGTTGGCCTGCGGTTAAGTTGCATGACATATGTCGTCCTCGACAGTGGAAAACTATATCCGCCAGCAATCTGCTTGAAGAGGGTTATCCGGTTTATGGCGCTAATGGGAAGATCGGCTTTTACTCGGATTACACGCACGAGTTTCCGACTTTGATGATCACTTGCCGTGGCGCTACTTGCGGAAATGTCCACATATCTGAGCCAAAGTCTTACATTAATGGAAATGCAATGGCTTTGGATGAATTGGATAGAGAAAAGGTAGATATTAGGTTTCTCTACTACTACCTGTTGGGGCGCGGTTTCGATGACGTCATTTCTGGTTCGGCACAACCTCAAATAACCGGGCAAGGACTTACAAAGATTGAAATCCCCCTCCCACCCCTGCCCGAACAAAAGCGCATCGCCGCCATCCTCGACAAGGCCGACGCCATCCGCCGCAAACGCCAGCAAGCCATCCAGCTCGCCGACGACTTCCTCCGCGCCGTGTTTCTGGACATGTTCGGCGACCCGGTGACCAATCCGAAGGGTTGGGACGTGAAGCCGCTCTCTGCCGGTATCAGGTCAATCTCCTCGGGGTGGAGTGCGTCTGGTGAAAACCGTCCTTGCAGCGATGGTGAGAAAGGCGTCCTTAAAATTAGTGCAGTGACAAGTGGCGTTTTCAAGCCAGAAGAGAATAAGACCGTTCCCCTTGACCAGATCCCTGACGGGAAGAAGCTTTTATTCCCCAAAAGAGGGGATCTTTTGTTTAGTCGAGCAAATACAAGGGAGTTGGTGGCTGCAAGTTGTATTGTTATGACTGATGTAGAGGATGTTTTTCTGCCAGACAAGCTATGGTTGATTGAAACCGATCAAAAGAAATTTCTGCCGGAGTTCCTTAACTATCTACTTTGGCAGCCAAGATTTAAAGAAAGGTTGACATCTCAGGCTACTGGCACGAGTGGCTCAATGTTGAATATTTCAAAGTCCAAATTCGAAGAAACAGATGCGTTTTTTCCGAATATGGAGCTTCAAGGGAAATTCAAGCGGATCTATTGGGCCCTTCAAGAAGCCCTTGAGGTATCTGTCTCTTCAAGGGGAGCGGGAGACTGTTTATTTGAGTCGCTAAGCCAAAAAGCCTTTTCAGGCAAACTCTAGGGAAAGAGCATGATCAATGAAATCCGGATCACCCCGCCAGTAGCGACCTATCTGAATCTGGCAAGGCTCAACGATCTCCGCCGTATCAATTATATCTTCGGCGCGAATGGCACGGGAAAAACGACTATTAGCCGTGTGATTGCCGGAGATCAAGGGTACGAACACTGCCAGCTATCTTGGCAAAGCGGTCGTGAGCTTGAAAGGATGGTGTATAACCGTGATTTTGTTGATCGTAATTTTAACCAGGATGGGCCTCTGCAAGGTGTTTTTACTTTGGGCGAGAACCAGGTTGAGGCCGAGCGTGAAATAGCTCGATTACGTCCAGAAATGGATAGAATCAATGATCAAGTTTCAAGCCTGAATACGCAACTGGATGGGGAGGATGGTCAATCTGGCAAGCGAAAAGAGCTTTCAGATTTAGAGCCTATATTAAGGGATAAGTGCTGGAAGCAAAAGGAACTCCATGACGCCTATTTCAAAGAAGCCTACGCCGCAGCGAGTGTTCGGGGCAATAAAGAGCGATTCAAAGAGAAGGTGTTGTTGGAACAAGCATCCAACACGGCGGAGCTCCTGTCGCTGGATGAGCTAAAACAAAAATCTCAAACTATTTTCTCAAGTGAACTTGAACGTGTGGTTCCACTTGAGACCCTTTCCGCTGCCGACCTTGAGTCCGTAGAGGGAAATGCGTTACTGCAAAAAGTAATTGTCGGTAATCAAGATGTTGATATTGCGGCGCTTATCAATCGATTGGGCAACAGCGACTGGGTCAAGCAGGGGCGTCAGTATCACGAGCAAGAGCCCGAAATATGCCCTTTCTGCCAACAGTCAACTGATAAAAAATTTTCGGATGACCTCACTGCATTTTTTAGCGAAGCCTATGACGACGACGTTCAATCGTTAAGGCAGCTTCAAGTAAGCTATCAGAATGCAAGCGAACGGCTATTGGCTACAATTCAGCACTGTGTGGAAACTCGTAACCCATTTTTGGAGCTGGAGCTGTTTAATGCAGAGGCTCAGGCCCTTGCAGAAAGATTGAAAAGTAACCTGGTCGTTTTGAGTAAGAAGATTGATGAGCCTAGCCGAAAGGTTGAACTGCAAGCGATCAAACCATTGCTAACTCAGCTGCAGTCGTTGTTAGCTGAGGCCAACGATGCAACGAACGAACACAACCAAGTAGTAACGAACATTGCTACTGAAAAGTATACTTTGATTGTACAAGTCTGGCGCTATGTATTGAATGAGCTGTCGGATGATTTACAGCAGTATCAGAAAAGCAAAAATCTACTTCAACGAACGATTGAAGGTATGGAGCAAAGTCTACGAGATAAGAGTGTAGCTCTTCGTCGGCTGCAGGACCAAGTAAAGGAGCTTGAAAAGCAAACAACATCCATTCAGCCTACCGTAGCTGCTATCAACGACTTGTTGAAGAAGTTCGGTTTCAGTTCTTTTTCAATAGGAGAGGCGGATGAAAGTCATCACTATCGAATCATCCGTGCTAACGGTGAGGATGCAAGTCGCTCACTGAGCGAAGGTGAGAAGACCTTTATGACATTCTTGTATTTTTACTATCTGATTAAGGGCGCTCAAACCCCTTCCGGAATTACAGCTAATAGAGTTGTTGTGTTTGACGACCCCATATCGTCACTGGATAGCGACATTCTTTACATCGTGAGCAGTCTGATTAAGGGTGTGATGGAAGAGGCAAGAGGCGAGAATTCTCAGATAAAGCAAGTATTTATCCTGACTCACAACGTCTACTTCCATAAAGAAATTAGCTACAACAGAAAAAGGCATGACGATAGAACTCTTCCAGATGAGAGTTTCTGGCTGGTAAAGAAGCTCCGGCAGAGTTCTGTTGTTGAACGATGCCTGACTAATCCGATTCGTTCTGCCTATGAGCTTCTGTGGGAGGACGTAAAGTCAGAAAATATTTCCAGTGTCAGTCTTCAGAATACACTGCGCCGAATTTTGGAGAATTATTTCACCATGTGGGGTGGCATGGGGAAAGATGATATTTGTGCGCTTTTTGATGGGCGAGACAAGTTGATTTGTCAGTCGCTGTTCTCATGGGTCAATGATGGCTCTCATTCGATACATGATGACCTTTATGTTAATCATGGCGAACAAACCAATGAGGCGTACCTGCGTGTCTTTCGGGATATTTTCGATAAGGCTGACCAGTTAGGTCATTACAACATGATGGTTGGGTATCAAGAGCAGTAGCACACTGAGATACCAGCGGCGCTTACCAACTGAATTTAGCTATCAAACAAGGACATTGCGCATATCTTCGCAAAAGTACTCCGTTAACCAACACCTGATCGAAACCCTGCTGAGCTGGGTCAAGTCTGGCGAGATCGCCATTCCGGAAATCCAGCGGCCTTTTGTGTGGGACGCCAGCAAGGTGCGTGATCTGATGGACTGAATCGCCCCTAGTTTCGTAGACACCTCCTGGCCTCATAATACGGCCCACTAGGAGGTGCCATGAGCAATCCGCGTTATCCCGAAGAATTCAAAATCGAAGCAGTCAGGCAGGTGACCGAACGAGGTCTGCCGGTGGCTGAGGTAGCGTCTCGTTTGGGCATGTCGACC
>NZ_JBSXON010000060.1:0-44509 GCF_056859475.1 Halopseudomonas sp. L-58 | reverse complement strand
GTTTGCCACTCACCTTGCATATAGCCTATTCGAGCGGCCGGCAGCGCTGCTGAAGGCTGACGAGCGAAGGCGGGACCACGCGCAATTGAGGGTTGCTATGGGGAGCCTTCAGCTATGAGCAACTTTCCCCGGACACTAGTGGACGCAGAGCGTGGGAACGATCAGTCGAGCAGTCGAGCGGTGGTGGAAGCAGCATCGGCACGGCATGCTGGGGCCCTACGGGGTGGGCTGCCCCTGCGTCGCCAGCGCCTTTATCGCTGCAAGTAACTCCCTGCGCGCAACCTCCTGACTCACCACCCTTAATCTCACCTTCTGCCCCGGCGCACACTGCGCCAACCGCGCCAGCGACAGCGGCGTCACCGCCCCCAGCCGCGGATAGCCGCCGATGGTCTGGCGGTCGTTCATCAGGATAATTGGTTGGCCGTCTGGCGGCACCTGGACGGCTCCGAGGGGGATGCCTTCGGAGATCAGCGGCTGGCCCTGATAGCGCAGCGCGGGGCCGGTGAGGCGCATGCCCATGCGGTCGGCGCGTTGGTCGAGGGTCCAGATTTGATTGAAGGCGGCGAACAGGCTGGCACCGGCGAAGGTCGCGATTTGCGCGCCGGGGATCAGGTCGAGCACGACTTCATTGCCCGGATACCAGAGCGCGCCTTCGGGCAGAGTGCGCGGTTCGGCGTTGCTGGCCTTGCCCTGCAGGCGGTCGCCGTTGTGCAGGCCGCGACCGTTGCCGTGCAGGCCGCCAAGCTGTTCGCGCATGACGGTGGCGACGGCGCCCATCACCGGGTCTGCCGCAAAGCCGCCGGGGGTGGCGAGGTAGGCGCGTACGCCGCGCTTGGGGCTGTTGAACCGCAGGGTCTGGCCGTGGCGCAGCTGAAATGCCTGGCCGGGTGCCAGTGGCTGATCGTCGAGTTTGGCATTCAGGTCAGCGCCGGTGAGTGCCAGCCAGCCGCTGGTTTGTGCGCGCAGTTGCAGGCCGCCAAGGGGGATTTCGATCACGGCGGCGTCTGCTGTGTTGCCGAGCAGCCAGTTGGCCTGCTGCATGGCGATCCAGTCCAGCGCGCCGCCCTGGGTGATGCCCAGATGGCGCACGCCAAAGCGGCCGCCGTCCTGCAGTTGGGCAAAGCCGAGGCTGTGTTCGACCAGCAACTCGATCATGCGCTGGCCTCCATCACGGTGTCATCTCCACCCAGGCGGATAAATTCGGCGTGGTCGATGGACACAAAGCGCACCCGGTCGCCGGGTTGCAGCAGGCTGCCGCGCTCGGCGCTGAACAGGGTCAGCGGGCAGCGGCCAATCAGGTTCCAGCCGCCGGGTGAGGTCAGCGGGTAGATGGCGGTCTGCCGTTCGGCGATGCCGACGCTGCCCTTGGGCACGCGCTGGCGCGGGGTAGCAAGGCGGGCCGAGGCGAGCGCTTCGTCTACCAGCCCCATGTAGGCAAAACCGGGCGCGAAGCCGAGGGTGAACACCGGGTAGTCGCGGCTGCAGTGTTGCTCGATCACCTGCTCGGGGCTGAGCCCGGCGCGCTGGGCGATGGTGGTCAGTTCGGGGCCGACGCTCTGGTGATACCAGACCGGGATGGCGTGCAGAGCGCCAGTTTCATTCGCCAGCGGTTGCAGGTTGCTCAGGCTGCGTTGAATCAGCGCGATGGCGCTCGCTTCGCTCAGGGCGTGCACGTCGTAATGCAGCAACAAGGTGGTGTACGACGGCACCAGATCAATCAGCTGCACGCCGAAGGCTTGGCGCAGCTTTGCTGCGGCGGCCATCAGCCAGGGCATGTTGGCTTCGTCGATCTCATCGAACAGGCGCACCATCAGACTGTCGATGGCTGCGCTTTCGATGCGCAGGTTCACAGCGCGTCCAGTGCGGCGCGGATGCGCGCGACCACGGCGACCGATTCGGCGTTGTCGCCGTGTACGCAGAGGCTGTCGGCGTGCAGGGTTAGCTGGCTGCCGTCGCTGGCGATGATCGGCTCGCCGCGGGCGAAGCTCAGCGCCTGGGCCAGGATACGCTCCGGGTCGTGGTGGACGGCGCCCGGCTGGTTGCGGGGCAGCAGGTAGCCGTCCGGGTCGTAGCCACGGTCGGCGAAGGCTTCAAACAGCAGGCCGATGCCCTGCTCCGCGGCCAGTTGTTCGGCTTCGTGGTTGTCGCGCCGGGCCAGCAGCATTAACGGCAGCTGCGGGTTGAAGCGGGCGACGGCCCGCATCACCGCAGTGAGCAGCGCGGGCTGCTTCATCATGTCGTTGTAGAGCGCGCCGTGGGGTTTGACGTAGCTGAGGCTGGCGCCTTCGGCGCGGCAGATGCCGTCCAGTGCGCCGACCTGGTAGAGCAGCAGGTCTTCCACTTCCTGGGCGGAGCAGGCCATCGAACGGCGGCCAAAGCCGACCAGATCCGGGTAGGCCGGATGAGCGCCTATGCGCACGCCGTGCTGCACCGCCAGCGCCACGGTGCGGCGCATGGTCGAGGGGTCGGAGGCGTGAAAGCCGCAGGCGATGTTGGCGCTGTGCACATGCGGCATCACGGCCTCGTCCATGCCCATGGTCCAGGCGCCGAAGCTTTCGCCCATGTCGCAGTTGAGTTGTAGCGGCTGCATGGTTGCTGGTTGTCCTGTGCTGTCACCGGCGCGGCGAGACTGAACCATTTGCGTCGATTGCTGCCGGATTTACTGTGTATTCATGCTGTCTGGCGCGCGTTCGCGTCACAGCCGTTGGTTCATCGATTGTAGAGAGGAGCGATATGAAGATTCTCATGGTTCTCACCTCACACGACAAGCTTGGCGATACCGGCCATAAAACCGGCTTCTGGTTGGAGGAGTTTGCCGCGCCCTATTACGTGCTGCGCGACGCCGGTGCCGAAATCACCCTGGCCTCGCCCAAGGGCGGCCAGCCTCCGCTGGACCCCAAGAGCGCCGAGCCGGACGCGCAGACCGAGGCGACCAAGCGGTTTGACGCCGACAGCGCCGCCCAGGCGCAGCTGGCGCAAACGGTGAAACTGAGTGAGGTATCGGCAGACGACTTTGACGCGGTGTTCTACCCCGGCGGCCACGGCCCGCTGTGGGATTTGCACAACAATCCGGATTCGGTGGCGCTGCTCAATGCCTTTTCCCGCGCAGGCAAGCCCATCGGAGCGGTGTGTCATGCGCCGGTGGTGCTGCTCAACGCCCGGGCGGCGGATGGCGAACCACTGGTTGGCGGCAAGCGGGTAACCGGCTTCTCGAATGCGGAGGAGGACGCGGTAGGCCTGAGCGATGTGGTGCCCCTGCTGCTGGAAGACGCGTTGAAGGACAAGGGCGGCGTCTACAGCAAAGGCGAGGACTGGGGCGAGTATGTGCTGGTGGATGGCCTGCTGGTCACCGGCCAGAACCCGGCGTCATCCGAGAAGGCGGCGCGTGAGCTGCTGACGCTGTTGAAGGTGTTGCCGGGGGTGTGAGGTGCTCCCGGGAGGGTCGAGCTCTCGCTCGACCAGCGGACGTGGGTGCATAGCGGTGGCCGAGTTGGAACTCGGCCTTCCCGGAGGCCACCATTCTTGAGGCTTGCCGCTTGCCGCTTGCCGCTTGCCGCTATCAGCTGAGAATCATATTGGTCGCCGTGGCGTACGCATACAGCGAGCCGCTTTCGTCGCGCAGATACCCTTCGCTGATGATCAGCCGGCGGGTCTTGTTGATGACCTTGCCTTCGGCGATCAGCGTTTTGTTGAAGGGCACGGGTTTGCACATCTTCACGTTGAGTTCGATGGTGCCGTAGCCTTCGCCTGCGGCTAGAGTCGTGTGCGCGGAGCAGCCGGTGACCGAGTCCATGACGGTGGCGGCAAAGCCGCCGTGTACGCCGCCGAGCGGGTTGGTGTGGCTTTCGTCGGCGGTGGCTTCAAATACCACGCGGCCCTCTTCGGCCAGCTTGACCTGCATGGGGATGGTTTTGGCAATCGGCGCTATCGGCAGGTGACCGGCTGCGGCGGCCTGCATGATCTGCAGGCCGGTCATGTCTTTGGGGTTCATTGCGTGTTCCTTGAGTCGATCAGGCCGCAGCGGCAGCCTGGGGTTGGCTGGCGAACCAGTCCAGCGCATCGCGCCAGAGCGGTTCGGCGTAGGGGCGGAAGTAACCCATGTGGCCCAGTGGCTTGAGGCCGAGGGCCTTGGGGTCGATATCCCGCGGTTGATAGGCGGCGCCGCTGAAGGCGCTCATAAAGGCGTCACGTGATTCGGGACCGGCCCACAGATCGTCGAGCGAGACGGCGCCGACAATCGGTGTGCGCACGGCGGCAAAGTGCTCGGTCAGCCAGGCCATCTTCGGGTCATCGAAGAAGTAGCGCGGGAAGCGGCACCAGTGTTTCCAGTCGCGGTAAACGCCCTTAGGCAGATCTTCACCGAGGCCCAGCCAGTTCCACGCCTGATAGCCCTTGATGGCGACGATCAGCGGCAGCACCAGATTCCACATGAACTGCACCTTGCGGCGCTCACCCTTGGGCATCCAGCCGTGCCAGCCGGCACCGGTGCCGAAGGTGTAGACGGCGTGGATGGCGTCGCGGTTGGGCAGCAGGCCGAAGGCGTGGCCGCCGAACGAGTGGCCGACCAGATACAGCGGCAGATTCTGCTGGCCGAGATAGTCGACGCCGGCGGCGAGGTCCTTGTCGGCCCAGTCCAGATAGTTCATCTCGAAGCCCTTGAGGCTGGCCGGGGCCGAGGCGCCGATGCCGCGGTAATCCAGCGTCAGGGTGGTGAAGCCGTTACGGGCGGCGAACTCGGCGAAGCGCCGGTAGAAGCCCTGCGGCACTCCGGTGGCGCTGCCGACCAGAATCTGCCCGCGTGGCTGGCTGGCCGGGTACAGGGTGCCGGCGAGCTGGTAACCATCGGCGGCGGTCAGGGTCAGGTCGCGCGGGGCGAGCGATTCAGTGGCCATTGGCAAACTCCTTTTGTTGCAGGCGAACGTGGCTGAGCAGAGCGCGAAACGAACGCTCGATCGGGTCGGTACTGCCTGCGGCGCGGGCCATCATCAGCCCTCCCTCGTAGCTGGTCAGCACCAGTGCGGCGAGATCGGCGGCGGCCTCGGCGGGGAAGCCGGCGCGGCTGATCTGTCGGGTCAGCAGGTCGCTCAGATTGTTGAACGCGCCGTTCAGCGCCAACAGCAGGTCGGTGTCCTCGGGCGAGCAGTCGAGCGCGGCGGCGGCCAGCGGACAGCCGAGCTTGAAGCTGCTGGCGGCGATACGCTGCAGCGCGCTGTCGATCCAGGCGGCAAGTGCCTCAAGCGGGTCATCGAAGCGGGCAAACATCTGCTCCAGAAACCGCGTCATCTCCTGCTCGGCGTTGGCAATGGCGGCCAGCGCCAACTCTTCCTTGCCGCCGGGAAAGTGGTAATACAGGCTGCCCTTCGGCAAACCTGCGGTTTTCAGGATCTCGTTCAGGCCAACGCCGTGCAGCCCCTTGCTTTGCAAGGCGCTCTGCATGGTTTTGACGAGGATATGGCGGCTATCTTCTTTACTCATGGTGCCAGTTATAGACCGATCGGTCTATGGAGTAAAGCGTGATGTACGGCTAGGCGACAAGCGTTTAGCTCTCCTGCCGGTCACGGCATGTCGTGACCCTGCGCAAGACGTGTGGGCGCTCGGTGACCTCTGCTGCTTTAAATTATGATTGACATTTAAATGCGTCCATTTAAATTATGACTGTAATTCAAAAGGCGTCAGCGCCCTCTTGCCCCAAGGAGCAATGCCATGACCTCCATCGTCATCGCCGGTTATCTGCGTTCCCCATTCCAGTTCGCCCGTAAGGGTGGGCTGATCAATCTGCGCCCGGATGATCTGGCCGCACAGGTGCTGCGTGGCCTGGTGGAAAAGCTCGATCTGGACCCTGCCCTGCTGGAAGACGTGATCATGGGGTGCGCCTACCCCGAGGGTGAACAGGGCACCAATGTCGCGCGTATTGCCAGCTTCCGTGCCGGCTTCCCCGAGACCCTGGGTGGCGTGACGGTGAACCGTTTCTGCGGGTCGTCGATGACTGCGATCCACTTTACCGCCGGGCAACTGCTGCTCGGCGCCGGAGAGGCCTATATCGCTGCCGGGGTCGAGTCGATGACCCGGGTGCCGATGGGCGGCTTTACCCCCTCGCCCAACCCGACCCTGCTGCAGCAGTTCCCCGAGGTCTACATGGCGATGGGGCATACCGCCGAGGAAGTGGCGCGGCGCTTTGATGTGAGCCGCGAGGATCAGGATGCGCTGGCGGTGCTGTCGCACAGCAAGGCCGCCAAGGCGCGTGACGAGGGCCTGCTGGCCGATGAAATCGTGCCGGTTACGACGCCGGATGGGGTGGTCAGCGAGGACGGCTGCATCCGCCCCGGCACCAATATGGAGGCATTGGCGGGCCTGAAGCCGGCGTTTGGCGGGGTTGTCACCGCCGGTACATCCTCGCCGCTGACCGACGGCAGCGCCGCGGTGCTGGTCTGCACCGAAGACTTTGCCCTACGCCACAATCTGCCGATGCTGGCGCGCATCAAGGTCACCGCGGTGGGTGGCTGTGCGCCGGAGATCATGGGCATGGGGCCGGTCGAGGCAACGCGTAAAGTACTTGCCCGCGGCGGTCTGACAATCAATGATGTCGACCTGATGGAAATCAACGAGGCGTTTTCCAGCCAGTCACTGGCTTGCCTGCGGGAACTGGGCATGCCGCTGGAACGCGTCAACCTGGACGGCGGCGCACTGGCGCTGGGGCATCCGCTGGGTGCGACCGGTGCGCGC
Source organism: Halopseudomonas sp. L-58 (assembly GCF_056859475.1). NCBI lineage: Bacteria > Pseudomonadati > Pseudomonadota > Gammaproteobacteria > Pseudomonadales > Pseudomonadaceae > Halopseudomonas > Halopseudomonas sp. L-58. Next base: position 37,786 of record NZ_JBSXON010000060.1, on the reverse strand, counting down.
ATCACCGGCAAGGCGGCGGCGCTGCTCAAGCGCACGGGCGGCCGTTACGCTGTGGCCACCCAGTGCATTGCCGGTGGTCAGGGGGTGGCGACGCTGCTGGAAGCCATCTGACAGGCAGTTGAAAAGCTGGCTGCGTTGCCTGCGCGGTGTTGGAAGCACTCTCAAAATGCTCATTTACTATTTGTAAACTGCGCTTTTTCGACCGCTTCCGCCTAGCGCAGGCTGCCTCGCCGACGCTTTTAAACGCCTGTCTGAATTCAGATAACAACAGGGCCGGTAGCTGGCCCGCAGGGAGAACACATGAGGTCCGCAGCCAAACTGGTCGTGCTGGTAGGAATTCTGGGTGGATTGCTCGGATGCCGCGAGGAAGCGGCACCCGTTGCCGATAACAGCGAGGCTCCGGCGCGGCTGGTGCTGTCGATGGAGGTCCACCCGGTTACCCGCGATGGTGCCCTGTTTACCGGCGTTGTTGCTGCCCGCACCGAAAGCGAGCTGGGTTTCCGCGTCGCCGGTGAGGTGATCGAGCGGCGTGTCGATCCCGGCGACCGGGTCAAGCGCGGGGATGTGCTGCTGGTGCTGGATGTGGACGATTTCGAGCTGGCCCTGCGCGCTGCCCGGCAGCGCGTGCGTTCGGCCGAGGCGTCGGTGCGCCAGCTGCAGAATGACGAGCAGCGCTATCGTCAGCTGGCAGATAACGGTGCCGTCTCCCGCCAGGCCTACGATCAACTGGCAACCGAACTGCGCGTCGCCGAAGCCAATCTGGCCTCGGCCCGCGCCGACGCCGCCCAGGTGGAAAACCGCCGCGGCTATTCCACCCTGACCGCCGACGCCGATGGGGTGATTACCGAGGTGCTGGCAGATCAGGGGCAGGTGGTGGCTGCCGGTCAGGTGGTCGCCCAGCTGGCCCATAGCGGCGCCCGCGAGGCAGTGATCAGCATTCCGGAAACCCAGCGTGCGCTGGCCGACAGCCCGGCCCAGGCGTTTCTGTTCGGGCAACCCGATACACCCATTGGCGCGACCCTGCGTGAATTGTCGGCGGTGGCTGATCCGGTCACCCGCACCTACCGCGCGCGCTATGTGCTTGATACCACGGGCGAGCCGTTGCCGATTGGCTCGACCGTGAGCATTCGCCTGCAGGACAGCCAGAGCACGCCGCAGCTGCAGGTGCCGCTCGGCGCGCTGCTGGATCAGGGCGCTGGCACCGGCGTCTGGGTTATCGACGCGGATAATCGGGTGCGTTTTACCCCGGTTGAGGTCGCGCGACTCGGACAGGAGTTCGCCGTGATCAGCGGTGGTCTTGAGGATGGTCAGCGGGTGGTGGCGCTGGGCGCACACCTGCTGCATGAGGGGGATGCGGTGAAGCCGTTGCCGGAGGGCCAGCTGGCCGGGACCGAAACCGCGCGGAGCCTCTGACATGAGCCGTTTCAATCTGTCTGCGCTGGCGGTCCGCAACCCCGCCGTCACGCTGTTTCTGATCATCGCCGTGCTGCTGTCCGGGGCCTTTGCCTTCAGCAAGCTGGGCCGGGCTGAAGACCCTTCGTTTACCGTCAAGGTGATGACCATCACCGCCGTCTGGCCGGGTGCGACGGCCTGGGAAATGCAGGAGCAGGTCGCTGACCGGCTGGAAAAGCGGCTGCAGGAGCTGGACTACTACGACCGGGTGGAGACCACCGCGCAGCCGGGTTTCGTGTCGATGAAGGTGCAGTTTCTCAATTCCACCCCGCCGGCGCTGGTGCCCGAACTGTTTTACCAGACGCGCAAGAAGCTGAGCGATGAGGCCAGCAAGCTGCCCGATGGCGTCGCCGGCCCGTTCTTCAACGATGAATATAACGACGTTTACTTCGCGCTCTACGCGCTGGAGGCCGGGCAACTGCCACACCGCCAGCTGGTGCAGCTGGCCGAGCGCATGCGTCAGGACTTTCTGCAGCTGCCGGGGGTGAAGAAGGTCAACATCCTCGGAGAACAGGCGCAACGCATTTACGTCGAGTTCTCCTATCAGCGGCTGGCAACCCTGGGGCTGACGCCGGAGCAGATCTTTACCGCCCTGGCGCGGCAGAACGCAGTGGCGCCCTCCGGCTCGGTGGAAACCGCCGGGCCGCGGGCCTATATCCGTCTTGATGGCGCGTTCGACAGTCTGGAGCAGATCGAAAACGTACCGGTAGTCGCCAACGGCCGGGTCTTGCGCATCGCTGATGTGGCCGAGGTGCGGCAGGGCTATGAAGATCCGCCGAGCTATCGCATTCGCCATCAGGGTGAGTCGGCATTGATGCTCGGCGTGATCATGGAGAAGCACTTCAACGGGCTGGACCTCGACAGTGCGCTGCAGGCGCACGAGGCGCAGGTCCGGCAGAACCTGCCGCTGGGCATCGAGTTCACCAAGGTCTCGGACCAGGCCAGCAAGATTCGCAACGCGGTCGACGAGTTCATGCTCAAGTTCTTCGTCGCCCTTGGCGTGGTGATGCTGGTCAGCCTGCTGGCGCTGGGTTTCCGCGTCGGTCTGGTGGTGGCAGCCGCCGTGCCGCTGACACTGGCGGTGGTGTTTGTGGTGATGATGATGACCGGCCGCGAGTTTGACCGCATCACCCTCGGCGCGCTGATCCTGTCACTCGGGCTGCTGGTGGACGACGCCATTATCGCCATCGAAATGATGGTGGTGAAGCTGGAAGAAGGCATGGACCGGCTGAGCGCCGCTACCTATGCCTGGTCGTCCACCGCCGCGCCGATGCTGACCGGCACGCTGGTCACCATCATCGGTTTTCTGCCGGTGGGTTTCGCCCGCTCCGGTGCCGGAGAATACGCCGGCAACATTTTCTGGATCGTCGGCTTTGCGCTGATTGCCTCCTGGGTCGTGGCCGTGGTGTTCACGCCGTATCTCGGGGTGAAGATGCTGCCGAACATTGCCGCCAAGCAGGGCGGTCACGATGCCCTTTATGATGGCCCGGTCTATCAGCGCCTGCGCGGCGCCGTGCTGTTCTGCGTGCGTCAGCGCTGGCTGGTGACCGCCCTTGTGCTGGCGGCTTTCGTGCTCTGCGTGATGGGCATGAAGCTGGTCAACAAGCAGTTCTTTCCGAACTCCGACCGCTCGGAGGTCATCGTCGAGGTCTACATGCCGCCGGGCACCGCGTTCAAGAACACCGAGGCGGTGGTGGAGCGGGTCGAGCGGGCGATCATGGCCGAGCCGCAGACCCTGATGGTCGACTCCTACGTGGGTGGCGGCGCACCGCGCTTCTTCCTGTCGCTCAACCCGGAGCTGCCCGATGCCGCCTTTGCCAAGCTGATCGTGCAGACGCCTGACGCCGGCACCCGTGATGCGCTGATTGCGCGCCTGCGTGAGCGGGTCAGCGCTGGGGAATTCCCGGAGGCGCGGGTGCGGGTCACCCAGCTGGTGTTCGGGCCGCCGGTGCCGTTCCCGGTGGTATTCCGCGTCAGCGGGCCTGAGCTGGGGCCCCTGCGTGCCATTGCCGAGCAGGTTCGCGAGCGGGTTGAGGCCAATCCTCTGACCCGCGACACCTTTATCGACTGGGGTGAGAAGGCCAGCAGCTACCGGCTGGTGCTGGATCAGGACCGCCTGCGCCTGCTCGGCTTTACCCCGGCCCAGGTCAAGTCGCAGCTCAACGCGCTGCTCTCGGGTAACCCGATCACCGAGGTGCGCGAGGGCACGCGCACGGTGTCGGTGGTGGTGCGCGCGGTCGAGACGCAGCGCCAGAATCTGGACAGCATCGATGATCTGACCATCACCAATGACGCCGGTCAGGCGATTGCGCTGCGCCAGGTCGGGCAGTTCGAGCCGGTCATGGAGGACCCGATCCTGCGCCGCCGTGACCGCGAGCTGACCTTCGAGGTGCGCGCCGATATCGTTGCCGGGACCCAGCCGCCGGATGCAGCGATGGCCGCCTACCGGGATCTGGGCGATATCGTCGAGAACCTGCCGGCCGGTTATCACATCGTCATCGGCGGGCCGGTGGAGGAAAGCGCGATTGCCAACAAGGCACTGGCGGTGCTGTTCCCGATCATGATTCTGCTGATGCTGGTAGTGATCATGTTCCAGGTCCGTTCGTTCGGGCTGATGTTCATGGTCTTCGCTACCGCGCCCCTGGGCTTGATCGGGGCAGTGCCGGCGTTGCTGGTGTTCAACCAGCCGTTCGGTTTCAACGCGATTCTGGCGCTGATCGGCATTGGCGGCATTCTGATGCGTAATACGCTGATCTTTACCGACCAGATCCAGCAGAACCAGCACGCGGGCATGGCGATTCGCGAGGCGATCATCGAAGCCACGGTGCGCCGGGCGCGGCCGGTGGTGCTGACCGCGCTGGCGGCGGCGCTGGCCTTTGTGCCGCTGACCCTGTCGGTGTTCTGGTCGTCGCTGGCCTTTGTGCTGATTGGCGGGGTCACCATGGGGACCTTGCTGACGTTGCTGTTCCTGCCGGCGCTCTGTGCGCTGGTATTGGAGCGCAAGGCCGCACGTTCGTCGGCTCAGGTGGAATCGACAGAGGCAGTTGCCGGGCAATCGATGTAAGATGATGACCGGCATTCAATAACCGGAGGCGTTATGCGCTATTCAGAAGACCACAAGGCCAGAACCCACCAGCTGATTCTCGACGAGGCGGCGCGCCGCTTCCGCCGTGATGGCGTCGGCGCGACCGGCCTGCAACCGTTGATGAAGGCGCTCGGCCTGACCCACGGTGGTTTCTATGCGCATTTCAAATCCAAGGATGAACTGGTCGAAAAGGCCCTGCGCCACGCGGTCGACAACCTGAAGACCTCGCTGGCCATGCACACCGGCCCCGATGTGCCGCTCAGCGCTCTGCTCGATACCTACCTCTCAGACGGCCACCGGGCCAACCCCGATCAGGGTTGCCCGTTGCCGACCATCTCCGCCGAACTGGGCCAGCGCGGTCAGCAGAGCGAGATCACCGACGAGGTGGTGCAGGACCGGCTGGCTAACATCGCCGGCAAGCTGGACGGCGACGACAGCCGCGCACAGGCCATGCTGGTGCTTTCCGCGATGGTCGGCGCCTTGCTGCTGTCGCGTAGCGTCAAGGATGAAGCCCTGTCTGCCGAGCTGCTGAGCAGTACCCGCGAGCAGTTGAAAGCGCTGACCGGGTCGGCCTGACCGCCGTTGTGCTGGTGGACACGCCGTTGGCGCAGGGCGGACCAAGCGCAGCGTGTCCGCGCAATTGCCATACAAGCCGTTGCTGGCAGATTGGCGCGGGTTTGGTGCCGCTATGGTGGACACGCTGCGCTTAGTCCACCCTACGGCGCAGCGTGTCCGCGCAGTTGCCATACAAGCCGCCGCTGACAGGTTGGCGCGGGTTTGATGCCGCTATGGTGGACACGCCGTTGGCTTACTCCATCCTACGCCGCTGCTTCAGCCAAACAATTTCTGGGTGATACCCGCTACGTACTTGCCCTGGTAACGGGCGATGGCGCGCTCGCGGGCATCTGGCTGACGGGAGCCATCACCGCCGGCGATGGTCGATGCGCCGTAGGGTGTGCCGCCCTTGCCATGCTCGATATCGGCCAGTTCTTTGGTGCCGTAGCCGATGGGCACGATGACCATGCCGTGGTGCGCCAGGGTGGTCCAGGTGGAGGTAATGGTCATCTCCTGGCCGCCGCCGGTGCCGGTGGAGGTAAATACGCTGGCGATCTTGCCGTGCAGTGCGCCCTTGGCCCACAGGCCGCCCGTCTGATCGAAGAAGGTGCGCATCTGGCTGGACATGTTGCCGAAGCGGGTCGGCGTGCCCACGATGATGGCATCGTAGTCGGCCAGTTCACCCGGGCTGGCAACGTCAGCGGCCTGATCAACCTTGCCGCCGGCTGCCTTGAAGGCGTCTTCCGGCATGGTTTCCGGCACCCGCTTGATGGTGACCTCAACCCCCTGAACCTGCCGCGCGCCTTCGGCGACGACCTGGGCGAGGGTTTCAATATGTCCGTACATGGAGTGGTAAAGCACTAGTACCTTGGCCATTGCTGTCTGCTCCTGCTGTGATGGGCGTTGCCGCGCCGGCGCTCGGGTTCGCGATTGATCGGCGCGCCTCAAAGCATAGAGCATGATGTGCAGGGCAAGTTCAGGCGATCGCGCCGATCAATCCTGATAGCGGCGGTGCGGACCCTGACGCAGCGGGTCGAGCAGCGGTTTTAGCCCGTTGTGGTCGATCTCCTGCATCAGTTGCAGCAGGCGGCCGATCTCGCCCTTGGGAAAGCCCTCCCGGGCGAACCAGTTGAGGTAGTGGCCGGGCAGGTCGGCGAGCAGACGGCCCTTGTACTTGCCGTAGGGCATCTCGCGGGTGACCAGCAGCAGGAGGTCTTCGGGGTTCATGGCGGCTCGCGGGTGATGGTGGTGGGGAGGATTATGCCTGCGTGGCTTCGTCGGGTCATGTTGGGCAGGCGGTGGTGAACAGGGTATCCTGCGCGGCCGTTTTTCCCATCAAGAGAGTGATTGTCATGATCGTCAAGGCGCTGCGAGTCATCGTCGGCCAGCTGGTTGTCTTTATCAGCTTCATTACCCGCCCGAGCCCCATGCAGCGTGAGCCGGCCGCACAGGCTGCGGTCAATGACGCGGCGTCTGCGCTGGCGCTGTACCAGTTTCACGGCTGCCCGTTCTGTGTGAAGACCCGCCGCACCCTGCGTCGCCTGAATCTGCCGGTGGAGCTGCGCGATGCCTCCGGCAACGCCGAGCACCGTCAGACCCTGCTGAACGAGGGCGGCAAGATTCAGGTGCCGTGCCTGCGCATTGAGGAAGACGGCCAGACCCGCTGGTTGTACGAGTCCAGCGCGATCCGCAGCTATCTGGAAGAGCGCTTCGCGGCCTGAGCGGATGCGTCCAGACCCAGCCGCTTGAGCAGTCGGCTCAGGTTTGCCCGGTCGATACCGAGCGCCCGGGCGGTAGCGGCGCGGTTGCCCTGATGCTGTTGCAGATGGTGCTCGATCAGTTGGCGCTGAAAGGCGTCAGTGGCGGCGCGCAGGTTCTGCTCGGCGGGCAGTTCGGCGTCCGGTTGCGGCCGCAGCGGCGTCGTCTGGCTGGCCGCCTCGGTTGACTCGCCCAGATCCAGCAGCGCAGCTGCGATGCTGGCCAGCCGGCGGCGTGAGTCGACACCCGCCTGTGCCCTGAGCGCGGCGCGGCCGATCAGATGCTCCAGTTCGCGCACGTTGCCCGGCCAGCTGTACTGCACCAGCATCTCCCGCGCGGCCGGCTCCAGCCGCAAGCCGCGCAGCCCCAGCCGACGGCGGTTCTGCTCAAGAAAGTGACCAGCCAGCAGCAGCACATCGCGGCCGCGTTCACGCAGGCTCGGCACGCGGATCGGATACACGCTCAGGCGATGGTAGAGGTCGGCGCGGAACAGCCCGCCGGCGACTTCCTGCTGCAGATCGCGGTTGGTTGCTGCAATGACGCGTACGTCCACGTGGTGCGGGTGGTCGCTGCCGACGCGCTGGATTTCGCCGTTCTGCAGCGCGCGCAACAGCTTGGCCTGCACGGCCAGCGGCAGTTCACCAACTTCATCGAGAAACAGGGTGCCACCGTGTGCCAGTTCAAAGCGGCCGGCGCGTGATTGAGCGGCGCCGGAAAAGGCGCCGCGGGTGTGGCCGAACAGTTCGCTTTCGACCAGGTTCTCCGGCAGTGCGGCGCAATTGACGTAGACCAGTGGTGCGCTGGAACGGCTGGATGCGGCGTGCACCTGACGCGCCACCAGCTCCTTGCCGACGCCGGTTTCGCCGGTGATCAGCACGGTCAGATCGGAATGCGCGACCATGTCGATTTCCGCCCGCAGCGTCTGCATGGCCTTGCTCTGGCCGAGCAAGCTCTGCTGGCCGAGTTCATCAATCAGCACCCGCGCAACCTGCTGGCTCTGATCGGCACGTTGCTGCAGGCGCGCGATCAGGTTGGAGAGCTTGACGCTGGCCTCGGTCAGGCGCACGAAGGTGCGCAGCTCCTGCGGGTCGATGCGATCAAAGCTGCCGGGCTCCAGTGCGTCCAGCGTCAGCACGCCCCACGGCCGCTCGTCCACGTGCAGAGCGATGCCCAGGCAGTCGTGCACATGCAGCTGCTCGGGTGGCGCGTTGATCAGGCCATCGTAGGGATCGGGCAGCGGCGAGTCGGCGGCAAAGCGCACCGGCTCGTGGCTGAGCAGGATGCGGGCGAAGCGCGGGTGCTCGTCGACCACGAAGCGACGACCGAGGGTGTCCGGGCTCAGGCCGTCGGCCGCCAGCGGGATCAGGGTCGACTCGTGCAGCTGCAGCAGCGCCGCGGCGTCGCACGGAAAGACCTGACGCAAGCCTTGCAGCAGGCGCTGAAAGCGCTCGTGCGCTGGCGTCTCGCGGGACAGCTCGGCGCTGACGGCAAGGAACACCTCGGTCGCGCCGGATGTTGTCATTAAAACCTCATTGGAGTCATTTAGACTCGTTATTTTTGCGTGTCATAAAGACAGCATAGTTCGTAAGTTGCTGAATGGGTTATTTATTTTTTATGGCATGCGCTGTGCACTGAATAAGCCTGAAACGGCGGATGTGTTCCGCCTCCTCTCAGTCAGAAGGACAGCCCATGCTTTCACAAGCCAGTAAAGACATCATCGCCGCGACTCTGCCAGCCGTTAAGGCCTGTGCCACCGACATTACCGGGGTGTTCTACCCGCTGATGTTCGAGCGTTACCCCGAGGTCAAGGCGTTCTTCAACCAGACCCATCAGGCGCAGGGTACCCAGCGTCAGGCGCTGGCCAATGCCGTGGTTGCCTACGCGGCCAATCTGGATCGGCTGGAAGTGCTCGGCGATGCGGTATCGCTGATCGTGCAGAAGCACGTGTCGCTGGGCATTCAGCCGGAGCACTACCCGATTGTCGGCGAATGCCTGCTGGCGGCGATCCGCGAGGTGCTGGGCGAGGCGGCGACCGATGCGGTGCTGGGCGCCTGGGGCGAGGCCTACGGCCAACTGGCCGAGCTGCTGATTGGCGCTGAAGAGGCGCAGTATGCCGGCAACGCTGCCCGAGAGGGTGGCTGGCGTGGCGAGCGGGCCTTCAAGGTGGTGCGCCGCGAGCGCGAAAGCGAGGTCATCGAGTCGTTCTATCTGCAACCGGCCGATGCGGGTGCGCTGGCCGACTTCCAGCCGGGCCAGTACATCGGTCTGCTGCTGGAGATCGATGGTCAGCAGGTGCGCCGCAATTACTCGCTGTCCTGCGCCCCGGGTCTGGGTTACTACCGCATCAGCGTCAAGCGCGAGCCGGGCGGTCTGGTCTCGAGCTACCTGCATGAGCGAGTGCAGGTCGGTGACGAACTGCTGCTGAGTGCGCCGGCCGGCGACTTTGTACTCAACGACGCCGAGCGGCCGCTGGTACTGCTCAGTGGCGGCGTGGGCATCACGCCGACCCTGAGCATGCTGCGCCCGGCGCTGGAAAACGGCCGCGCGGTGCACTTTCTGCACGGTGCCCTGAACAGCCGCCATCAGGCGTTCGGTGCCGATGTTGCCGCACTGCAGCAGGACTTCCCGGCGCTGCAGCTGCAGGTGCTCTACAGCGAGCCGCTGGCCGAGGATGCGGGTCAGCCGCAGGGGCTGTTCGACCAGGCAAAACTGGCGGCGCTGCTGCCGGCCGAGCGCGATCTGGACGTGTACCTGCTCGGCCCCCGGGCCTTCATGCAAAGCTGCTACGCCAGCCTGCGTGCGCTGGGCGTTGCCGCTGAGCGTATCCGCTACGAGTTCTTCGGCCCGCTGGAGGCAATCGAAGGCTGAGGGCTCAATCCTGCTGATAGCTGTCGATGACTTCCTGCGCCGCACGGAAGGCATCGATGGCGGCCGGTACGCCGGCATAGACTGCGCAGTGCAGCAGCGCTTCGCGGATCTCTTCCACCGTGCAGCCGTTGTTCAGGGCCCCTCGCACGTGGCCTTTGAGCTCCTGCGGGCACTTCAGCGCGGTCAGGGCGGCCAGGGTAATCAGGCTGCGGGTCTTGCGGTCCAGCCCCTCGCGATTCCATACCCCACCCCAGGCGTGTTCATTGACGAACTCCTGCAGCGGCTGACTGAATTCGGTTGCATTGTTCAGCGCACGGTCGACGAAGGCGTCGCCCATGACTTCCCGGCGTACCTGCACGCCTTCCTGCCTGGTCTTGCTCATGGTTGGGTCCTCTTTCTGCGGTGCTGGCCGCAGTCTATCAGGCTGCCTTGCGAAAGCTGACGCAGATCAGCGCGTATCGGCAGCAGAGATCATTAAACTGTGCCAGAGTGGTGCAATCATAACGAAACACTGGAGGTAGACAGGCATGGCGAGTATTCGGTTTCTCGGTGCAGCGCAGGAAGTAACAGGCTCCTGCCACCTGCTGAGTTCGGCTGCGGTGGGCAAGGTGCTGCTCGACTGTGGTATGCATCAGGGTGGCGACGCGGTAGACCGCCTGCAGGAGGAGCGTTTCGCCTTCAAGCCCGCCGAGATCGATGCGGTGATCCTGTCCCATGCCCATATCGATCACTCCGGGCTGCTGCCCAAGCTGGTCTGCGAAGGCTTTCGCGGGCCGATTTACTGCACGCGCGCGACTGCCGATCTGCTGGAAGTCATGCTCAATGATGCCGCCGGGCTGTATGAGCGTGATCTGGAGCGTGAGAATCTGCGCCGTGCCCGTCGGGGTGCGCCGGACCTGCCGCCGGCCTATACCCGCGACGATGTCGAGCGGGTGTTCAAGCAATGCTCCCCGCAGCGCTACCACCAGCCGTTTGCGATTGGTGAGGCGGGCAGCGTGACCTTCCACGACGCCGGCCACATTCTGGGTTCGGCGATTGTCGAGCTGACCCTGCAGGAGCAGGGCCGGGAGAAGCGTCTGGTGTTCTCCGGCGACCTGGGCAAGAAGGATAGCGTGCTGCTGTTTGACCCCGAGGTGCTGACCCGCGCCGACCTGGTAATGATGGAAGGCACCTACGGTGACCGTGATCACCGCACCCTGGGCAATACTCTGGAGCAGTTCGAGCAGGTCCTGCACGAGGCCTGGGAGCGGGGCGGTAACGTGATGATTCCGGCCTTTGCGGTCGGCCGTACCCAGGAGCTGCTGTTTTACCTCGGCCAGCTGCATGAGCAGGGCAAGCTGGATAACTGGCAGGTGTTCCTCGACAGCCCGATGGCGATCGAAGTCACCCGGCTCTACGACCGCTGGCTCAGCCAGCTCGACTGCGAGGGTGTGAAGGGGCTGTGCAGTGGCGATCAGACTCTGCTGCGTGACTTCCTGCCGCGCCTGCAGCTGACGCCCAGCACCGACGAGTCGATGATGATCAACAAGATCAAGCGCGGCGCGCTGATCATCGCCGGCAGCGGCATGTGTACCGGCGGGCGGATTCGTCACCACTTCAAGCAACGCATCTGGGATGAGCGCAATACCATCGTGTTTGTCGGTTTTCAGGCACGCAATACGCTGGGCCGCATCCTGATTGACGGGGTGCAGCGCATCAAGCTGTTCCGTGAGGAGTATCTGGTGCGCGCGCAGATTGAAACCCTCGGCGGCTTCTCGGCCCATGCCGGACAAACCGGGCTGGTGGAGTGGGTCAGCCACTTTGAAAACAACCCGAAGGTGGTGCTGGTACACGGCGAGCCGGAAGCGCTGGATGCGCTGGCCAAGCGGCTGTGGGATGAGCATCAGATTGAAGCCATGATCCCGACCCCGGGCCAGTGTCTGGCATTCTGAGTGGAGCAGCAGCATGGCCGAGCAGGGAACGTCGGTTGACTGGCACGGCATTGACCCGGCCAGCGCGCTTGAGCGTCTGGACAGTACCGATCACGGGCTGAGTCAGGCCGAGGCGCAAACGCGGTTGCAGCAGCACGGTGCCAACGCCCTGCCGCCAGCACCGCCGGAACCGGCCTGGCGGCGCTTTGCCCGCCAGTTTCAGAACACGCTGATCTATGTGCTGCTGGTCAGTGGCGTGATCAGTTTGCTGATGGGCCATCGGGTCGACGCCGGGGTGATCTTCGGCGTGGTGCTGATCAACGCGCTGGTGGGTTTTGTGCAGGAGGGCAAGGCAACCGCCGCCTTGCAGGCCATTCTCGGCATGACCCGCACCCGCTCGCTGGTCTGGCGCGATGGCCAGCTGCGGACCGTCGACAGCAGCGAGCTGGTACCGGGTGATCTGGTCAGCCTGCAGGCGGGCGACAAGGTGCCGGCGGACCTGCGGCTGGTGCAGTTGAAGGATCTGGCCTGCGACGAATCCATGCTGACCGGGGAGTCGGTGCCGGTGCGCAAGCACCTGGCGGCGACGGCGGCCGCCGCGCCGCTGGCCGAGCAGCACGGCATGGCCTTTATGGGCACGCTGGTGACCGCTGGCGTTGGCCGCGGTCTGGTGTGCCGTACCGCCGCCCAGACCGAAATAGGCCGCATCAGCGAGCTGACCCGTCAGGCCACCCTGGTGGATACCCCACTGCAGCAGCAACTGGCGCGCTTCGCTCGCCAGCTCAGCATCCTGACGTTGATTATTGCCGTGCTGACCATTGTGGTCGGCAACCTGCTGCGAGGACTGGCGCTGGACGACATGGTGCAGGCGGCTATCGGTATCGCCGTGGCGACCATTCCCGAGGGGCTGCCGGCGATTGTCACCATCGCCCTGGCCATCGGCGTGCAGCGCATGGCACGGCAGCAGGCGCTGGTGCGGCGGCTGCCCAGCGTCGAGGTACTCGGCTCGGTCGATGTGATCTGTTCGGACAAGACCGGTACCCTGACCGCCAACGCCATGACCGCCCGCCAGTGTGTGACTGCGCTGCAATTGCACCGCATCGAAGGCGATGGCTATCGGCCCGAGGGCAGCATCATGCCGCCGGCAGACGCTGCCCTGATTGCTGCCGCGCGGGTGGCACTGCTCTGCAACGACGCCAGCCTGTCGCAGGAAAACGGCCAATGGCAGCTGCATGGCGACCCGACCGAGGGTGCACTGCTGGTGCTGGCGCGCAAGGCGCTGCCGCAGTTCGGTCAGGTGCTTGAACAGTGGCCGCGGGTCGAGGAGCTGCCGTTTGAAAGTGAGCGCCGCTATATGGCGACCCTGCACCGTTGTGACAGTGAGCCAACCGCCCTGCTGGCGGTCAAGGGCGCGCCGGACCGGTTGATGATGTGCTGTGAGACGCAGTTCGGTGCCAACGGTCCCGAGCCGCTGGATCTGGCCTGTTGGCAGGCCGAGCTGAAACGCCTTGGTGCCGAGGGGATGCGGGTGCTGGCGCTGGCCGAGCGACGGTTACCGGCCGATGTCCACGCCGAGCACGGGCTGGTCGAGAAGGGCCTGTGTCTGCTGGCGCTGATCGGCATCAATGACCCGCCCCGACCGGAAGCGATCGACAGCATCGCCCGATGCCATCAGGCGGGTATCCGGGTCAAGATGATCACCGGTGACAACCCGCTGACCGCGGCGGCCATCGGCGCGGAGATGGGGCTGAATGTCGAGCGGGTGCTGACCGGTGCCGAGCTGGATCGACTCGACAGCAAGGGGCTGGACGAGGCCGCGTCTGCTGTCGATATCTTTGCCCGCACCAGCCCGGCCAACAAGCTGCAGCTGGTCGAGGCGCTGCAGCGTCAGGGGCGGGTGGTGGCGATGACCGGTGACGGGGTTAATGACGCACCGGCGCTGCGTCAGGCCAATATCGGCATCGCCATGGGCGGCAAGGGTACCGATGCGGCGCGTGAAGCGGGTGACATGGTACTGACCGACGACAACTTCGCCACCATCGCCCACGCGGTCGCTGAAGGCCGCACCGTCTACGACAACGTGGTCAAATCGATTCTCTACATCCTGCCGACCAGTCTGGCCGAGGCGACGGTGATCATTTTCGCCATCCTGCTCGGCTGGACTCTGCCGATTACCCCGGCGCAGATTCTCTGGATCAACATGGTGACCACGGTCACGCTGGCGCTGGCGCTGGCCTTCGAGCCACCGGAGCCGGGGGTGATGGCGCGTCCGCCACGGCCGGCCGGCCAGAGCCTGATCAGTGCCGAGCTGGCCTGGCGCACGCTGCTGGTATCGGTCTGGGCCGCGGGGCTGGTGTTCTGGCAGTTCGGCGATTATCTGCGCCACGGGGCGTCAGTCGAGCTGGCGCGGGCGGTCGCGGTCAACACGCTGGTAATGATCGAGGCGGTGTATCTGATCAACTGCCGCTTCCTCGATGCCTCGGTGCTGACACCGGCAATCTTCCGCCGCGCCGGGCCGATGCTGGGAGCCATCGCCGGGGTAGTGGTGCTGCAGTTGCTTTACAGCTACCTGCCCTGGTCGCAGCAGCTGTTCGGGCTGGAGTCGCTGTCAGCGGCAGACTGGCTGCGGCTGACAGCAGTGGCTCTGTCGATCTTTGTGGTGGTCGAGCTGGAGAAGGCGTTGCGCCGCTGGCAGGCGGCGCGTCACTCAGCGCGCCAGTAGCAGCGGATCGCCCTCGCCCCTGAGCACCGCCTGTTCGGCCTTGCCGAGCAGGTCGTCCAGCGGGCGGTTCAGCAGCTGTGCTGCCTCGGCGACCAGATGCGCCCAGCTCTGGCGGTTGGCGAACTGCATGCCGAAGGTATCCAGCGTGCCACCGCGGTTGCGGTAGCCGAGGAAGCGACTGGTGCGCGGGCCGGTGTCGAGGCGCCGCAGCACCCCGGTCATCACCTCGGCATGGCCGTGGCAGACGAACAGCCGGCAGCGCGCCGCCGGGATCTGCCGGGCCAGCTCGGCGTCGCTGTGCACCACCGCCTGTTCCATGGCGTCACGCCCCTCGCGCAGCAGCCCCGGCTCGATGATTGCCACCTCGCTGCAGGGCACGCCGTGATAGCGCAGGTGCTGGGCGGCTTGACGCACCGCCTGCAGCTGGTAGGCACCGACGGCTAGCAGTTGCAGTTCGGCACCCGGATCGGCATTCAGCACGGCAAAGCCGGTTTCCGCGGCCGCTTCGGCTTCGGGCACGGTGAGGCAGGCTTCCACCGGATTTTTCGGGGCGACGATCAGCGCCACCTTGCCGTGGCTGGCGTAGACCTTGCGCATCACCGCGACGGCGCTGTGGCTGTCGACCGGAAAGTAGACCGGGGCGCCGTCGCTCATCTCTTGCAGCCAGGCGTCGCACAGGGTCGGGTCTTGGTGGGACTGCTCGTTCTTGCCGTTCTCCCAGGTGTGCGAGGTGGCGATGATCGGCACGCTGAGCCAGCCGGGGGCGCGGCCCAGTTCGCGGGCGTGGCGGCTGAAGATCAGCTCCTGACGCATGGCGCCGAGCATTTTGACCGCAAAGGCTTCATAGCTGACGGCCAGGTTGATGCCCTGGCGGTTGGCCAGTGCCGCGGAGACCACGGCCTCCTCGTTCAGCGCGGTGATCACGCTGCCCTGCAGACCTTCGGCGATGCCGTCTTCGGCGGCGGTGACCCGGTGCAGCAGCTGATCGAGGGTCTGGTTCATGCGGTTGCTGCGCATTTCATCCGGGTTGCCGACCCGCACGCGCAGCTGCGGATTGGCGCGAGTCAGGGCACAGAACCACTGGTCGATGGCGGCCATCGGCGCAGCGGGCTGTTCAGCGGCAATCGGCGGCAGTCGTGGTGTGGGGACCAGAATGCGAGCCAGCGGATGATCCTTCTCCTGCGGACGCTGCTGCTGGCTGTGGGTGTTCAGGGCGGCGACCGCGGCGCGCAGCTCGGCTTCGTCCACGTGCAGCGCGGCGATGCCCTGATTGAAGCGCTCGCGGGCGGCTTCGTTGACGGCCGGGTTGTCGACCAGCGGCAGGTTGTGGGCGGCGTTGGTGCCGGCGCCCGGAAAGCCGAAGCCCTTGACGGTTTCGGCGATGGCGTAGGGCAGGCGCACCGGGTATTCCGCGTCACCTTTGATGACGGATTCGTGGGCGCGGCGCAGGCTGCGGGCCATGCTGATGATGGCCCAGGCAAAGGCGGCCGGATCGCGGCCGTCGATATCGATCGGGTCAAAGCCGTTGAGCGTCAGATGCTCGCGCAGCCAGTCGACACCGCCAACCTGCGCCATGGTCGAGCGCTGGTCGATACGCCGGCCGTTGGCGATCATGATCGGCATCACCAGCCCGCTGTCTTCACCGCGCCACCAGCGCGGCGCCCAGTCGCTGCCGCGCTGCTCCTCGAAGGCGCCGTCGCTGAGGAAGGTCACCAGTTCCTGCCCCGGCAGCGGCATGTGTACGTACTGCAGGCCGGCAAAGCCGAGGTAGCCGCCTTCGCTGATGCCGCCGCCGGTGTGCGGATTGACGTGGCTGCCAAGCGGTACCGCCGGGCGGCCTTCGGCATCAATGGCGTAGCTGTAGAAGTCCTGGCAAAGCTGGCTGAGCCCGGCATCGCTGAACGGGTAGCGCTCGGCCTGCGCCGCGTCGGTGTTGCCCAGCAGCACGTTGACCGCATCAATCGCCGCCACGCAGTGCCCTTGGCCCATCAGCCAGCTGCGGGTAGTGCCGGTCAGGGCGTTGGCCAGCAGGTAGCCAACGTAGGCCGGCACCATGTTCAGCGCGCCGCCGGTGTGGCCTTCGGGCTGGGGTTTGAAGTCACTCTGGGCGAGCGGGCGGCCGTCCAGATAGACCTGGCGGGCGTAGGTCATGTGCGCCACCTGGCGCATCGCCGCATTGCACAGCCGGTCGGCGGCCTTGAGCAGCAGCGTAGCCTGAGCCACGGTGCAGGTGCCATCGGCGGCCAGCTCTGCAAGCAGGTCGCTGATGCGGTCACGGGTCAGAAAATCGTGGTGAATGACGCCGAAGCCTTGGCTCCAGTCGTGCAACGTATCGGTCATGCTGGGTCTCCTTGCCCTGTCTGTCTGCCACGTTAGCAGAGAAAACCGCGGCTGCCTTGCGCTGGGTCACGAAGGCGGCATTTGCGATGGCTGCGGGCGATCTTCGGCAGGGGCAAACGCACAAGCACCCGCATGAAGCGGGTGCAGGGTACCTGTGGCCAGCCGGACGCTACAGCTTGGGTCGGCGGCCCATGATGAAGGACACGATAAACAGCACCAGAAAGACCAGAAACAGAATCTTGGCGATCCCGGTCGCGGTGCCGGCGATGCCACCAAAACCGAGAACCGCAGCGATGATGGCAATGATCAGAAAGGTAATGGCCCAGCTTAGCATGGTCGTTCTCCTTATCAGCAGATCCCGAGCGCTACGGTTTGATGCGCCACAGGTTCCGGGGACGCCGGGGTGGCATCTCGCCACCCCGGCCGGTCGGTTATTGCGCCTTCTTCAGGTCGCGCATCAGGTCATGGCAGGCGCGGACCTTGGGCATTTCGCTGACCAGTTCGGCGCGCAGGTCAGGATCGTTGCTCTGCATGGCGTCTTCGAATGCGTGCAGGATGCGATCCTCGGCCTCTTCCAGCTGGGCGATGTAGGTCGCTTCTTCATCACTGGACAGCGCCGCCCGGGTATCGGCGTATACCTGGCGAACCTTGCCGGTGAGCGTGCCGCCGCTGGCCGGTGTTTCCTGGTTGGCGGCAACGCGTTTTTCCAGGGCGATGATCACATTGCTTTTGGCCTGTGACATGTTGCTGAACAGGGTCTTGAGCTCGCTGCTCTTGACCTCATCGCGGGCATGTTCGTAGAAGCGTTTGCCGTCGCGGGTAATTTCGATCAGTTCGTTCAGTTGAGTGGCTGTGTTGCTCATGATCGTTCTCCGTCTCTTGGGTATATGTGACAGATGCGGGCGCCAGCCGGGGTAAGGCTGGCGCCGGGTGATCAGTTGGCGGTGCGCAGGTTCTCTGCACTCACGCCCTTGACGCCGCGGATGTTCTTGGCGGTCTCGATGGCCAGCTCTTTCTCCGCCTGGGTCATAACCGTACCGCCCAGCGCAACGACGCCGTTATTGGTATCGACCGAGATATCCAGGCCGCTGAGGTTGCTGCTGAGCAGGTAGCTGGACTTCACCTTGCTGGTGATCCAGGCGTCACTGATCGCAGCGCCTGCCTCATCGGCGGCGTTCTGCGCCTTGGCGGCGGCGGTGGCTTCACCGTCGACGCGGATCTGGTTGTCGACGCGATGCACGCCTTCGGTGTCCTTGGCCAGCATGCCGGCCAGATCCTTGGCTTCCTCGCTCTGGGCGGTACCGGTCAGGGTGACGACACCGCCGCGGGTATCGACATTAATGTCCAGACCTTCGGTATTGCTGTTCCACAGCAGCTTGGATTTGATGCTGGCAGTGGTGGTCGCGTTGCTGAAGCTTTGCGACATGCTCGGTGTGCCGGCAGTCTGTTCCTTGCGCTTGGCGTCCGGGTTGACGGTCAGCTGGTTGTCGACGCGCTGCACGCCTTCGATGCTCTTGGCGACCTGCTCGGCGAGGTCACGATCAACGTCGCTTTCGACTTCCCCGCTCAGGGTTGCGACGCCGCTTTCCACATCAACGTCGATGCTGAAGGGGTTGAGGTGACGGTTCAGGGCGATGGCGGTCCAGATCGAGCCTTCCTGACGCGCCTCGGTCAGATCACCGTCCGCAGCATGGGCGGCCAGCGGCATCATGCCCATCAGGCTGGCGGTGGCAGTGGCGAGTGCGATGGTTTTCAGCTTGTTCATGGGTGTCTCTCCTGTAATTGGTTTCCATCGGCGGCCTTTTCGTCGACCGTTGTGAGGATGATTGCAGGGCCTGTGCCAGCTTTTTTATTTTCAGCAAATCCTTTTAAATCAGATGGTTATGGTTCTTTGGCGGAATGCCATGACATGCGCATTGCACGAATGGGCAATATGGGTCGTGCAATTTGCAAGCGAATTTGCTGTCTATCTCCCGTAGGCTGGACAGCGTGCTGCGGTGATGCACCCGACAGCTCGCTACACTGCCTATGGCAGCGGCCCGCAGTGGTTAGGCCCGTCGCTGAGGTTGGTCCTTTTTCATTACTAGTCGGA
Organism: Halopseudomonas sp. L-58; assembly: GCF_056859475.1. Lineage (NCBI taxonomy): Bacteria > Pseudomonadati > Pseudomonadota > Gammaproteobacteria > Pseudomonadales > Pseudomonadaceae > Halopseudomonas > Halopseudomonas sp. L-58. The sequence continues at coordinate 19,004 of NZ_JBSXON010000060.1, read as the reverse complement.
GTCTGTTCCCATGTATGCGCGCGTACTTGCTGTTATGCCTTTGTTGCTGTCGCTGGCGGCTTGCCAGGGCGCAGCAGTCAAACCGGATTATGATCTCACTCACGACTTTGCCGGCGACCAGACCTGGGAATGGGCCGAGCCGCGGGTGGAGTTTCGACCCAGCGATGATCCGCGGATCGGTGGTGAGTTGATGGCTGGCCGGATAGAACAGGCAGTGGCCGAGCAGCTCGACGCCCGCGGCCTGCGCCCGGTGCTCGAGAGCAAGGCGGCTGATCTGCAGGTCAAGAGCTATGTGCTGGTGGAGAAGCGGCAGGAGAACGTCACTACCAGCTTTGGCGGCTACTGGGGCACCGGCTGGGGCGGGTTCTGGGGCGGCCCGGCGGTTCAGACCTACCCGGTGGATTACCGTCAGTTGACGCTGCAGATCGATCTGCTTGATGGCGACACCGGCCGGCTGGTCTGGCGCGGGATTGAAAGCGAGCGCATGAGCGAACGCGAGCTGACGCCAAGCCAGCGCGACGAGCAGGTGCAGCGGCTGGTGAGCCGCATCCTGGCGGCGTTTCCTCCGTATTAAAGCGAGGCAACCATCGCCTGATCGCCGCGCAGCTTGGTGACATCCGCGCGCGGCGGTGCGCCAAACATGCGGCGGTACTCGCGGCTGAAGTGTGAGGGGCTTTCATAGCCAACCCGGTAACTGGCGGTTGCCGCTTCCAGCCCCTCGGTCAGCATCAGGCGCCGGGCTTCGTGCAGGCGCAGCTTCTTCTGAAACTGCACCGGCGACATGCGGGTGACCTGTTTGAAGGTATGGAACAGGGTCGACTCGCTCATGTTCACGTCTTCCGCCAGCTCCCGTACCCGCAGCGGTTCGGCAAAGCGGTCTTTCAGCACGGCAATGACCTTGGAGATGCGGTGGGCCTGGGTATCGGTGGCGACAAAGTCGCGCAGGCGCCAGCCCATTTCGCCCATCAGCGCCCGATAGATGATCTCGCGCCGCACCAGTGGCGCCAGAACGCGCGCATCGGTTGGCGATGACAGCAGCGCGACCAGTCGGGTCATGGCCTGCAGAATGCCGGTATCCAGCGGCGCCACGCACAGCCCACAAGACGCCGCCGGGCAATCCCGTTGCTGATCCAGTGGCGGCAGTTCATCGCCCAGTTCCAGCACCAGCTCGGCGATCTCCTGCTGATTGAGCGATAGCTTGACCGCCAGATAGGGCGCGTTCGGGGTGGCATCAATGACGCAACCGCCGACCGGCAGTTCGACTGCCGAAATCATGTAACTCAGGGGGCCGTAGAGAATCTCCTTGTCGCCCAGCTGCACGGTTTTGCTGCCCTGGGCGATGACACAGAGCGCAGGTTCATAGACGACGGAACTGAAGCTGGTCGGCTGGTCTGCACGGTAGACCTCAAGCCCGGGAATACGCGTTTCATTGATCCCCTCGTTGATCGCATGCTCGCTGACCAGGTCGGCCAGCTGGCGGCACATGGGCAGGTCCAGTGGCGCTGGCTGAGTGTTGTCGTGTGACACGGTCAATGACCTCCTTCGGAGTTTCGCGACAGTATACGCAGATCAATTGATAACCAGATTACAGTCTTCAGGCAATTGCAGGATCAGGCAATAAGCTTGCAGGATTGCGCAAATCCTTGTGCGGTAAGGCTTGTTCTGCTCCTTTTGGGCGCTTTCTGTTACAGGGTCAGTGCTTGCTACAGCAGAATTAGGCGATTGCCAAATTCTCCGTATTTACAGAATTAGGCAATCTTCGCGCAGGACCGAGCTACCTGAGTGTGGCCCGTCGCACGTATCGTTTACGCCATACCCGATCCCCTCCAACCAACCGACGTGCCCCTCGGCGCGCGGGGATCCCTTTTTTTGCCTGCCAACTATTGCCCACAACACAGGGAGCGATGGATTACATGAACACGCATGCTTTTAACGGCTTTGCCCGTGCTGGCGCGGTCACCGCGCTATTGCTGCTACTGGCTGGTTGCGAGGCCAGCGGCGACCAGGCCAATAACCCGAACTTACCGGCTCCTGAGGTCGATGTGGCGGTGGCGCAGCCGCGCGATGTGACCCTTTGGGACAGCTTTACCGGCCGTATGGCTGCACCGGAAACCGTGGAGCTGCGAGCCCGCGTCAGCGGTTACATCGACAAGGTGGCTTTTGCAGAAGGTGAGCTGGTCAAACAGGGTGACGTGCTGTTTGTCATCGATCAGCGCCCTTATCAGGCGCGCCTGCAGATGGCCCGAGCGGAAGTGGCACGCGCCCGCAGTCAGGTAACGCTGGCCGCGCGCGAAGCGCAGCGGGCCGAGCAGTTGTGGGAGCGTCGGGCTATTTCCCGCGAGGAGCTGGAGCAGCGCAGTGCCGCCCGCAGTATCGCGCAGGCTGCGCTGGCCTCGGCCGACGCCGCGCTGGATAACGCCGAGCTGGAACTCGCCTACACCGAGGTCAAGGCGCCGGTTTCCGGGCGCATGGGGCGCGCGGAGATCACCCGCGGCAATCTGGTGACCGCTGACACATCCTTGTTGGCGACGCTGGTGTCGGTTGACCCGCTGTATGTGTACTTCGAGAGTGATCAGCAGACCGTCGAGGATAACCCTCACGCAGAGGCGGCTTCGGTGCCGGTGCGCCTGGGGCTGGGTAGTGGTCAGGATTACCCCTATCAGGGTCGGCTCGACTTCGTCGACAACCAGTTCAACGCCAGTACCGGCACGCTGCAGTACCGAGCGGTGATCGCCAACCCCGAGGGGCTGTTCCGTCCGGGGCAGTTTGCCCGGGTGCAGATGCCGGTCGCGGCTGCCCGGCAGGCGATTCTGATCGACCAGAAGGCGGTGTTGACTGACCAGGATCGGCGCTATGTCTACGTGCTGGACGAGCAGAACCGGGCGACTCGCCGCTTTGTCGAGACCGGCCGCCGGGTGGATGGCCTGCTGGTGATCCGTGGCGGTTTGCAGGCCGGCGACCGGGTGGTGGTCAATGGACTGCAGAAGATTCTCTATCCGGGTTTCGAGGTCGCGCCGCAGCTGGTGGCGATGGACCGCAGCCAGCCGGTTCGCAACGAGGTAGCGCTGCAGACGGCGTTCTGACCCTGACCTGATTTTCCCCTTTTAACGATATTGCTGGGGCGTGCTCTCTCGAGCACGCCAAGGGAGCGTATTGCCGTGAATATTTCACGTTTCTTTGTCGACCGGCCGATCTTTGCCTCGGTGCTGTCGATCATCATCTTCGTGGTTGGCCTGATCAGCATCCCGATGCTGCCGGTCAGCGAGTATCCGGAGGTTGTGCCGCCCAGCGTGCTGGTCAGCGCGAGCTATCCGGGTGCCAACCCCAAGACCATCTCGGAAACCGTCGCCACGCCGCTGGAGGAAGCCATCAACGGCGTGGAAGACATGATCTACATGAAGTCGGTAGCCGGCAGTGACGGCAGCCTGGCGCTGACCGTGACCTTTGCCCTGGGTACCGACCCGGATCAGGCGCAGGTGCAGGTGCAGAACCGGGTCTCGCAGGCCCTGCCGCGCCTGCCCGAGGATGTACGTCAGCTAGGGGTGACCACGCAGAAGCAGTCGCCCAACCTGATGATGGCGGTGCATCTGATCTCACCGGATGACAGCCTGGATGCGACCTACATTCGCAACTATGCGGTGCTGCACATCCGTGACGAGCTGGCGCGCATCCCCGGTGTTGGTCAGGCCGGCCTGTTCGGTGCCGGCGACTATGCCATGCGCCTGTGGGTTGACCCCCAGCGTGCGACCTCCCTCGGCGTTACCGCCGGCGATATCGTCGCTGCCGTGCGCGAGCAGAACGTGCAGGTGTCGGCCGGGCAGATCGGCGCACCACCGATGCCGCAGGGCTCGGACATGCTGATTTCGATCAACGCCAAGGGGCGTCTGGACAGTACCGAAGCCTTTGGCGATATCGTGCTGAAGACCGGTGCTGACGGCGAGATTACCCGCCTGCGTGACGTAGCCCGAATCGAGCTGGCGGCGCAGGAAGACGCCCTGCGCGCCCTGCTCGACGGCCGTCAGGCGGTGGCCCTGCCGATCTTCCAGTCACCGGGCTCCAATGCCCTGGATGTGTCTGCGGCGGTACGTGCCAAGATGGCCGAGCTGGCTGAAGACTTTCCCGAGGGCCTGAGCTGGGAAGTGGCCTACGACCCGACCGTGTTTGTCAGCACCTCCATCAGCTCGGTGATCACCACCTTGCTCGAAGCGGTAGCGCTGGTGGTGCTGGTGGTCATTCTGTTCCTGCAAACCTGGCGCGCGTCGCTGATTCCGCTGCTGGCGGTGCCGGTGTCGATTGTCGGCAGCTTTGCCGTGCTGCTGATGCTGGGCTTCTCGATCAACACCCTGACGCTATTTGCCATGGTGCTGGCGATCGGCATTGTGGTGGACGACGCCATCGTGGTGGTCGAGAACGTCGAGCGTAACATCGAGCAGGGGCTGGCTCCGCTGGCGGCGGCGCATCAGGCGATGCGTGAGGTCAGCGGCCCGATTGTGGCGATCAGTCTGGTGCTCTGCGCGGTGTTTGTGCCGATGGCGTTTCTGGATGGCATTACCGGCCAGTTCTATCGCCAGTTCGCCGTGACCATTGCCATTACCACGGTGATTTCGGCGATCAACTCGCTGACCCTGTCGCCGGCGCTGGCTGCTACCCTGCTCAAGCCCCATGGCGCCGAGCCGGATCTGCCGACCCGGGTAATCAACCGCAGCTTCGGCTGGTTGTTCCGCCCGTTTAACCGCTTCTTCCAGCGTAATGCCGAGCGCTATGAAGGGCTGGTAGGCCGCAGCCTTGGACGACGCGGCATGGTGTTTGTGGTCTATCTGCTGCTGTTGGGTGTCACCGTGGTGATGTTCCGTCAGGTGCCGGGTGGCTTTATCCCGGTTCAGGACAAGACCTACCTGATCGGCAGCATCCGCCTGCCCGAAGGCGCCACACTGGATCGGACCGAGGCGCTGGCGCGTCAGGTCAGCGACCTGGCACTGGAAACCGAGGGCGTGGCCAACGCGGCGGCCTTTGTCGGCTTTAACGCGCTGCAGGGCACCAATACGCCGAACGTCGGTACCGTGTTTATCCTGTTTGACGACTTTGACATTCGCGAGCGCACGGCCGATGAGATTGCCGCCGAGATCAACGGCAAGCTGGGGCAGTTGAAGGAAGGCTTTGCCATTTCCTTTATGCCGCCGCCGGTGTTTGGCCTGGGCGCGGGGTCGGGTTATTCGCTGTACATCCAAGATCGCCGCGGCAATGGCTACGGTGCGCTGCAGCAGGCGACCGACAGCATGGCTATGGCATTGAGTCAGACGCCGGGGCTGGGCTTCCCGATTACCTCCTATCAGGCCAACGTGCCGCAGCTGGACGCTGAAGTAGACCGGCTGCAAGCCAAGGCGCAGGGCGTGCGCCTGGATGAGCTGTTCGGCACCCTGCAGCTGTATTTCGGCGCGCAATACATCAACGACTTCAACCTGTTTGGCCGGACCTATCAGGTGCGTGCGCAGGCTGATGCGCCGTTTCGCGATGAGCCGAGTGACCTGGACAGCCTCTACGTGCGCAACGCCGCCGGCGAGATGGTGCCGCTCAATACCATGGTCAGCCTGACGCCGAGCTTCGGCCCGGACCCGGTGATCCGTTACAACGGCTACCCGGCTGCTGATCTGATCGGCCAGTCCGATCCGGCCATGCTGTCGTCCACCGAGACGCTGGATACGGTCACTGCGGTTGCAGCCAAGGCGCTGCCGCCCGGCATGCAGATTCAGTGGACCGATCTGAGCTTCCAGCAGGTCAATCAGGGCAGCGCCGCGCTGGTGGTGTTCCCGGTCGCGTTGCTGCTGGTGTTCCTGGTGCTGGCGGCGCTGTACGAGAGCTGGGTGATGCCGCTGGCGGTGATCCTGATCGTGCCGATGTGTCTGCTGGCGGCGATGCTCGGGGTCTGGTGGACCGGTGGTGACGCCAACATCTTCGTCCAGGTCGGTCTGGTCGTGCTGATGGGGCTGGCGTGCAAGAACGCGATCCTGATTGTCGAGTTTGCCCGCGAGCTGGAGATGCACGGCATGGAGACCGTCAAGGCCGCGCTGGAAGCCAGCCGCCTGCGTCTGCGCCCGATCATCATGACCTCGGTGGCCTTTATCGCCGGCGTGCTGCCGCTGGTGCTGGCCGCTGGCGCCGGCAGCGAAGTGCGCAACGCCATGGGGATTACCGTCTTTACCGGCATGCTCGGTGTGACCCTGTTCGGGTTGCTGCTGACGCCGGTGTTCTATGTGGCGCTGCGCAAACTGGCTGGCACCTCGCTTGCCGTTGAGCCGACAGCGCACGCGGAGGAAAAAAATCATGCATAAGCTGTTACCTCTGGCCCTCAGCGTGATGCTGACGGCCTGTGCGGTGGGGCCCGATTACCTGGCGCCGGAGCCGGTGCCGCTGGCCGGTTTCAGCCAGGCCGATGCAGTGGCCGACCAAAGTCAGGACAGCGAGAAGCGCTTCTGGTCCGGCTTCAATGACCCGCAGTTGGCGGCGCTGATCGACCGCGCGCTGGCGCAGAATCTGGATCTGCAAACCCTGCTGGCACGTTATCAGGGGGCTGAAGCGCTGCTGCGCGGCGCCCGTCGGGACCGCTGGCCCAGCGTGACCCTGCAGGGCAGTGCCGGCGAGCAGCGCCTGGCCGAAGTCGAGCGCAGTGAGCCGAGCAGCGACCGGGTCGAGCAGTACTCGCTCGGCGCGGTGGCCAGCTGGGAGCCGGACTTTTATGGTCGTCTGCAGCGGGCGGTGGAGGCCGGCGAGGCGGATCTGCAGGCCAGCGCCGCAGACCTGCAGGCGCTGCAGGTCACCATTGCCGGGCAGGTCGCCAGTGGCTACTTCACCCTGCGCGGCCAGCAGCAGTTGCTGGCCGTTGCCGAGCAGAATGTCGACCTGCAGCAGCAATCACTGGATATCGTCACCGCCAGGCTGGATGCCGGCCGCGGTACCGAGTTTGATCGGGTGCGAGCGCAGGCGCAGCTGGATGCCCTGCGCGCGGCGGTGCCGCAGCGTCAGGCCGATGTGCAGCTGAGCCTGCACCGGCTGGCAGTACTCACCGGGCAACCACCGGCGGCGCTCAATCAGCAGCTGGCAGAGGCCCGCCCGCTGCTGGCCATGCGTGCGCGCATCCCGGTTGCTACCCCGGCCGAGGTGCTGCGCCGGCGCCCGGATATACAGGCAGCAGAACGCCGTCTGGCGGCGGCGACGGCAAGGATTGGCGTAGCGACTGCGGACCTGTTCCCGCGCTTTACCCTCGGCGCGCTGCTCGGCTCGGTGGTGGGCAGCGACGGTGACCTGTTCAGTGCCGGGGCGCAATCGCGCGCGGTGACCCTGGGCATCGACTGGACGTTTCTTGATGTGGAAGGTGTGCGGGCACGCATCGCCGCGGCCGACGCCACCGGCGCCGAGCGGCTGGCGCAATACCAGCAGACCGTGTTGCTGGCGCTGGAAGAAACCGAAAACGGCTTGGTGCTCTACCGCCACGCGCGGGAGCGCGGCCGCTGGCTGCAGGCTTCCAGTGAAGCGGCGCAGGCGGCGGTTGATCAGGCGCGGCTGCGCTACGAGCAGGGCTATATCGAGTACTTCGAAGTGCTGGATGCCGAGCAGCAACTGACCGCTGTGCGCAGTGATCTGGTGCAGAGCCGGATTGAGGCAGCGACCGCCATGGTCAGCGTCTATCGTTCCCTCGCCGGAGCCCCGCCGGTACCCGCGGCGCAGGGTCACGGCATGCCATGACCGGACGGCCTTGCAGACGGCGCTGGGCGAGGTGGTCCAGATCGCGCGGTGGAGAAGCCTGTGGCGTTCTCCACCCTACGAGTCATCGGCGGAAGCTTAGAAGTTGGCGGGTGTCGTCGCGCTGATCAGCACGCAGGGCTCGTCGAACGGGTTACGAAAACGGTGCGGCTGGTTGCTGTCGAAGTAGTAGCTGTCGCCGGTTTCCAGTACATAAACCTCGCTGCCGACGGTCACTTCCAGCTGGCCGCTGACCACGGTGCCGGCTTCTTCGCCTTCGTGGTTGAGCATGTCCGGGCCGGTATCGGAGCCGGGTGGGTAGGTCTCGTTGAGGAAGGAGAAGGCACGGTTGGGGTGACCCTTGCCGACCAGTTTCATGGTGACTTCGTTGGAGCCGATATCCAGCAGTTCGTCGGCGCGGTAGATCACCTTGCGTTGGGTGTCTTCCTCCAGCTCCAGCGAGAAGAAATCGACCAGCGACATCGGGATGCCTGAGAGCACTTTCTTCAGTGAACTGACCGAGGGGCTGACGCTGTTTTTCTCGATCATGGAGATAGTGCTGTTGGTGACGCCGGCGCGTTTGGCCAGTTCACGTTGGGATAAACCTTTGAGTTTGCGGATGGTTTTGAGACGGGCACCAACGTCCAATGGCAGATTCCTCCGGGGAATGGTCGGACTGAACGCCGCAGGGGGGCATTCGACCGGGGGATAATTGCACGGCTGTTCAGAATTTTCAACAGCCGTGCCGCCGCCATCACCCAATGTAGTGACGGGGTACCCGGTTCAGGTTGCAGAACAGCTGGTACGGGATGCTGTCGGCCCAGCCTGCCACTTCACTGGCGTTCAGGCCATCACCCCAGAGGGTGACGCTGCTGCCCAGTCCGCTGCCGGGCAGGTCGGTTAGTTCGACGGTCAGCATGTCCATTGATACCCGGCCGATCAGTCGGCTGCGCTGGCCATCGACCAGCACCGGTGTGCCGTCTTTGGCGTGGCGTGGATATCCGTCGGCATAGCCCATGGCAACCACGCCGACGCGGGTTGGCCGGGTGGTAATGAAGCGTGAGCCGTAGCCGATCGGCTCGCCCGCTGGCAGCTCGCGCACGGCAATGATGCGCGAGGTCAGTTGCATCACCGGACGCAGTTTGGCGGCATGCTCCTGCTCGAACTCGAACGGGGTTGCGCCATACAGCATGATGCCGGGGCGCAGCCAGTCGTTGTGGGCCTGCGGCCAGGCCAGCACGCCGGGCGAGTTGCACAGGCTGGCCGGGCCATCGAGCCCGGCAGTGGCGGCGGCGAAGGTCGCCAGCTGCTGTTCGGTACGACCGGTGTCGGGCTCGTCGGCGCGGGAGAAGTGGGTGATTTTGGTCAGGCTGGCTACCTGTGGCAGCGCGGCCAGACGGCCCCAGATCGTGGCGTATTCCTCGGGGCTGAAACCAACCCGGTGCATGCCGCTGTCGAGCTTCAGCCAGATGTGCAGCGGTCGGCTGAGGTTGGCCGCTTGCAGTTGCTGCAGCTGGGCATCGTGGTGCAGCACCGCCCAGAGGTCATGCTCGGCCAGCAGTGGCAGCTCGTCGGCATCGAACCAGCCTTCGAGCAGCAGGATCGGGCCGCGAATGCCGGCTGCGCGCAACTCCAGCGCTTCCTCGATGCAGGCGACGGCGAAGCCGTCGGCATCGGTCTGCAGCGCTTCGGCGCATTGAACGGCGCCATGCCCGTAGGCGTTGGCCTTGACCACCGCCAGCGCCCGGCGCTCGGACAGCGACTTGGCCAGTTGATAGTTGTGACGCAGGGCAGACAGATCGATCAGGGCTTGGGCTGGGCGCATGGGCAAGGCATCTTGAATAAAAAAGACGGGGCAATGTGCCCCGTCAGAATATCAGACACCACTGAACGCGTGGGAGCGGTGACTGAGAGGGTGAAACAGGTTTTGCCGCAACCTCAGGGCAGTGCAGCGACGACTGACATCTCGACCAGAATTTCCGGCTCACACAGCTTGGCTTCGACGGTCGCGCGGGCAGGGGCGGTGCCGGCGGGCAGCCACTGATCCCAGGCGCTGTTCATGGCTTCAAAGTCGGCGTCGATGTCTTTCAGGTAAATGGTCACCGACAGGATGTTGGTCTTGTCGGTACCCGCCTCGGCCAGCAGTTTCTCGATCTCTGCGAGCGTGCTGCGGGTCTGCTCGGCGGCATCCTTGGCAAGGTCGTCATCGGCGGCCACCTGACCGGCAAGATAGACCGTGTTCTGGTGAATCACGATCTGACTCATGCGGTGGTTAGTGTGCAGACGCTGGATGGCCATGGTGCTGGTGTTCCTTGTGGTTGGTGTAGCGGTCAAAGCTGTAATCGCCGGCGTTCAGCGCCGGCTTTTCGCCGGACAGCAGGTCAGCCAGCAGTTTGCTGGAGCCGCAGGACATGGTCCAGCCCAGGGTGCCGTGACCGGTGTTGAAATACAGGTTGCGCAGACTGCTGGTGCCGATGATCGGCGTGCCGTCCGGGGTCATCGGGCGAAAGCCGGTCCAGAAGGTCGCTTCGGCCACCTCGCCACCCTGCGGGAACAGGTCGGAGACAACCATTTCCAGTGTTGCGCGACGCTTTTCTTTCAGGGTGTCGTCAAAACCGGTCAGCTCTGCCATACCGCCCACGCGGATGCGGTCGGCGAAGCGGGTGACGGCAACCTTGTAGGTTTCATCCATGATGGTGGAAACCGGCGCCATGGCGTCATCCGCCACCGGCAGGGTCAGCGAGTAACCCTTGACCGGGTAGATCGGCAGGTCAAAGCCGAGCGGACGGGCCAGTTTCGGCGAGTAGCTGCCAAGGGCCAGTACATAACGGTCGGCGGTCAGTACTTCGCCGCTTTCCAGACGTACGCCGTTAATCTGGGCGCCGTCGCTGAGCAGTTCGTCGATGGCACAGTTGTAGCGGAACTCGACGCCCAGCTCGGCGGCTTTGGCGGCCAGGCGGGTGGTGAACAGGTGGCAGTCGCCGGTCTCGTCGTTCGGCAGGCGCAGCCCGCCAACGATCTTGTCGGCGCTGGCGGCCAGGCCGGGTTCTACGCGCACGCAGCCTTCCCGGTCGAGCACCTCGTACGGCACGCCGCAGCGTTCCAGCACGGCGATGTCCTGGGCAGCGGCGTCCATCTGCTTCTGGGTGCGGAATACCTGCAGGGTGCCCAGCTCGCGGTGTTCGTAGTCGACGCCGCTGTCGGTGCGCAGATCCATCAGGCAGTCGCGGCTGTATTCCGCCAGGCGCATCATGCGTTCCTTGTTGATCGCATAACGGGCTTCGGTGCAGTTGGCCAGCATCTGGACCATCCAGCGGTACTGATGCGGGTCGCTGGTCGGGCGGATGGACAGCGGCGGATGCTTGGCCAGCATCCATTTGACGGCCTTGAACGGCACGCCCGGTGCGGCCCACGGGGCGGAGTAGCCGGGGGAGATCATGCCCGCGTTGCCGAAGCTGGTTTCCAGGCCGGCGCCCGGCTGGCGATCAACCACGGTGACCTGATGGCCGGCGCGGGCCAGATACCAGGCGCTGGTAACGCCGATGACGCCACTACCGAGGATGAGAACCTGCATGACATTGCTCCCGGAAAATTTGCTGTGAATTTGCCCTTGGGCGATATCGCTATTCTATGGCAAGTGATCTGGTCTGATTTTTCGTTTATTTTGCCTGTTACAGAGCAAGATTCTTTTGTGAGTACGTTTTTCAGGGGTATTTTATGAAAACCAGAAAGGCCTCCAGTCGCGAGCTAGATCGGATTGACCGCCACATCCTGCAATTGCTGCAGGAAGAGGGGCGGATGTCCTATGTGGAGCTGGGCGAACGGGTGGGGTTGTCGACCACTCCGTGCATGGAGCGGGTGAAGCGGCTGGAGCGGGAGAAGTTCATCCTTGGCTACGGTGCCCGGCTCAACCCGCACAAGCTGCAGGCGAACCTGCTGGTGTTCGTGGAGATCAGCCTCTACTCCAAGTCTGCCGACATCTTCGACGACTTTCGCCGCGCCGCGATCAAGCTGCCGCATGTGCTGGAGTGTCATCTGGTATCGGGTGACTTCGATTACCTGATCAAGGCGCGCATTTCCGAAATGGCGTCCTATCGCAAGCTGCTGGGCGACATCCTGCTGCGTCTGCCGGGTGTGCGGGAGTCGAAAAGCTACATTGTCATGGAAGAGTTGAAGGAGACGCTGGCGCTGCCGATTCCCGATGCAGACTGAGCGGGATTGTCGGGCCGGCGGTATCTGGTTATGCTGGGCGTCAATTTTTATTTACGCTGTTTCACGATTTCAAACGCCAACGACCGCTAACGGATAGCCCCATGCTGCGCAGTTCAACCCATACCCACGAGCACGCTCCTTCGTATTACGCCGCGACCACCAACCAGCAGCTCGGGCTGCCGGTCCTGCAGGGGGAGGAGCAGGCCGACGTCTGCATCGTTGGCGGTGGCTTTACCGGCGTCAACACCGCGCTGGAACTGGCCGAACGCGGGCTGTCGGTGGTGCTGCTGGAGGGGCATCAGATCGGCTGGGGCGCCAGTGGCCGTAATGGTGGTCAGCTGATTCGCGGCGTTGGTCACGATGTTGACCGGTTCGAAAAGCAGATTGGCGCAGACGGCGTACGCAACCTCAAGCTGATGGGCATCGAGGCGGTCGAAATCGTCACCCAGCGGGTGGCACGTTTCAACATCGACTGCGATCTGACCATGGGCTACTGCGATCTGGCCAACAAGCCGGCGCACATGGAGGGCTTTCTCGCCGACCGCGAGGAGCTCAAGTCGCTGGGCTATCGTCACGATATGACTATCATCGAGCGTGATCAGCTGCATACCGTGGTCGGCTCCGACCGCTACATCGGCGGCATGACCGACATGGGCTCAGGCCACCTGCACCCGCTCAATCTGGTGCTGGGTGAGGCGGCTGCAGCGCGGCAGCTGGGTGCGCGCCTGTTCGAGCATTCGCCGGTCACCCTCATTGACTATGGCGACACCCTGACCGTGCATACCGCAACTGGGCGGGTACGGGCCAAACAGCTGGTGCTGGGCTGCAATGCCTATATGGGACAACTGAATCCGAAACTCGGCGGCACCGTGATTCCGGCCGGCAGTTACGTGATTGCCACCGAACCGCTGGGCGAGGAACGCGCGCGCAGCCTGATCCCGCAGAATATGGCGTTGTGTGACCAGCGCGTGGCGCTGGATTACTACCGCCTCTCCGCCGATCACCGTCTGCTGTTCGGCGGTGCCTGTCACTACTCTGGCCGCGACCCGGCAGACGTAGCGGCCTACATGCGGCCGAAAATGCTCAAGGTGTTTCCGCAGCTGGCGGATGTGAAAATCGATTACCAGTGGGGCGGCATGATTGGCATCGGCGCCAACCGTCTGCCGCAGATCGGGCGCCTCGATGACCAGCCGAACGTGTTCTACGCCCAGGCCTACTCTGGCCACGGCGTCAACGCCACCCACCTGGCCGCGCGGCTGTTGGCGGAGGCCATTACTGCCCAAGCTGGCAGCGGCTTCGATATCTTTGCCAAGGTGCCGCATATGGCCTTCCCGGGCGGTCAGCGCTTCCGCGCGCCGCTGCTGGCGATGGGCATGTTGTGGGAGCGGACGAAAGAGCTGTTTTGACCCCGCGCGCTTGGGCGCGCGGGGAGCTGCAAGCTGCAAGCTACAAGCTAAACAAGCGTGAGCTGGCAGCAAAGTCGTGCGCTGCGGGGTTCTACTTGCGGCTTGAGGCTTGCGGCTTGTCGCTCGGGTTTAGGTCGATCAACCCCCACGGCAGTTCGGCCACCTTGGCTGGGTGAGCGCTGAGGTCGATCAGGTCGCCGTTGGCGGGTATCAGCCCGCCCAGTCCCAGCTCGCGTCCCAGCGCCATGTGTGCCTGCTGGTGGTAGCGCTCGCCGTGTACGGGGAGCAGGTGGCGGGCCTTCAGCCAGTTGTAGAGCTGGCGCAGGTCGTCTTGTGGCGGGTGGCCAGAGGCGTGCACATCGGGTTGCATGTCGTCGTCGATCAGTTCGACGCCCTGCTCTTTCAGACCCTGCTTGATGCGCTCCAGTGCCAGTTCGTTGCCGGGAATCAGGCGCGAGGAGAAAATCACCGTGTCGCCCGGCTCCAAGCTCAGCTGCGGATGGCTGCCGGCGGCCAGCCGGCCGAGCGCGGCCCCGGGTTCACCCTGGCTGCCGGTGCAGACCCAGAGCTGCTGCTCGCGCGGCAGATGGCCCAGTTCCCATGGCCCGATGTAACCGGGACGCCCAGGCAGATAGCCCTGGGCGCGGCCAATGCTGTGCATGTGGGTCAGGCTGCGGCCGAGCAGCGCGGCGTAGCGGCCGCAATCGAAGGCAATGTCTGCCAGACTGTGCAGGCGCGCCAGGTTGCTGGCAAAGCAGGTGACGATGACTCGCTGGCGGCAGGGCCGAATGGCGTCCTGCAGGCCATTTTGCACCGTGGCTTCGGAGCGACTGGCGCCGGGTACTGGGGCGTTGGTCGAGTCGCCGATGATGACATCAATGCCGGCTCGGCCCAGTTGCTGTAAGCGGGCCTGCGCGGTCAGCTCGCCAACGACCGGATGATTGTCTAGCTTCCAGTCGCCGCTGTGGTACAGGCGCTTGCCGGCAACCTCCAGCACGATGGCGTGCGACTCGGGGATCGAGTGGGTGACCGGAATCCATTCGGCCTGAAAGGCGCCGATGCCGATGGGCTCCAGCGGGCGTATTTCCTGCAGGCGCGGCCAGGTCAGGCCGGGATCAAGCTTGGCGCGAATCAGCTGGGCGGCAAAGGGGCTGGCGTAAATCGGACAATCCAGCGCACGCCACAGGTGCGGAATGGCGCCGATGTGATCTTCATGCCCGTGGGTAATCAGCAGCGCCGACAGCTTGATGTCGTGCCGCTCCAGTGCGGACAGGCTTGGCACCGAAACACTGTTGCGCCCGCTGGGTGTCGGATTCAGGGCAAAGCCGCAGTCCACCGCAATCCATTCGCCACCCGAGCCGTACAGATAAAAGTTCGCCCCGAACATGCCAGCGCCGCCGAGGGCCACAAACCAGGGGCCGGGTTGGCGGTGGAGTTGATCGAAGCGGGCGCGCATTGGGAAGCCTTATATCGGTTGTGAAGCGGGAACTGACAGCTTCAAGCCTCAAGCTTTAAGCTGCAAGTAAAAACCGTGTGGTGTTGAATCGTGAGGGTTTTACTTGCAGCAACAGGCGGCAGTATAGGTGAGCCGAAAACAGTTGCTGGGTCTGCGGCCGAGCGCATCCTGATTTTGCTTGCCGCTTGCCGCTGCTTTTAGCCAAAAAACCAATAACATACCCCAATGGCGGTAAGCATGCCGGCCAGGTCGGCCAGCAGGGCACAGCCGAGGGCGTGGCGCACGCGGCTGATGCCGACCGCGCCAAAGTAGACCGCCAGCACATAGAACGTAGTCTCGGTGCTGCCCTGGAAGGTCGCGGCCAATTGGGCGGCGAAGCTGTCGACTCCGAAGGTGTTCATGGTCTCGATCATCATCGCGCGTGAACCGCTGCCCGAGAGTGGCTTGATGAACGCGGTGGGCAGTGCGTCGATAAAGCGGGTGTCCCAGCCAAGCCCCTCTACCAGCCAGCGGATACCATCGAGCAGTGCGTCGAGCACGCCGCTGGCGCGCAATACGCCAACGGCGACCAGCATGGCGACCAGAAATGGCAGCAGCGAGATGGAGACCTCGAAACCCTGTTTGGCCCCCTCGATAAAGCTGTCGTACACGTTGACCTTACGCAGTGCCGCGATCAGCAAAAAGGCGATGACGATGCCGAACAGGGTGAGATTGCCCACCAGGGTCGAGGTCGCGGCCAGTGCTTCAGCCGACAATCCGGCGAGTATCGTCAGCAGCAACCCAAGCGCTGCTGCACCGGCGGCCAGATAGGCCAGCACCACAGGGTCCCAGAGTTTCAGCCGCTGGATCAGGGCAACGCTGAGCAGGCCAACCAGGCTGGAGGCGCTGGTTGCCAGCAGAATCGGCAGAAATACTTCGGTCGGATCGCTGGCGCCCTGCTGGGCGCGGTACATAAAGATGGTGACTGGCAGCAGGGTGAGCGATGAGGTGTTCAGCACCATGAACAGGATCTGCGCGTTGCTCGCCGTATCCTTGCTGGGATTCAGGCTTTGCAGAGCGTGCATGGCCTTGAGGCCGATGGGGGTGGCGGCGTTGTCCAGCCCCAGCACGTTGGCGGCAAAGTTCATGGTGATATGACCGAGGGCGGGATGCCCGCTGGGCACCTCGGGCATCAGTCGGCGGAACAGTGGATCAAGCAGGCGCGCCATGACGGCAATCAGGCCAGCGCGTTCGGCAATCTGCAAAAAGCCCAGCCACAGGGTCATGGTGCCGACCAGCACCAGAACGATCTCGACGCTGAGGCGGGCCATATCGAACAGTGCGGCGACCAGCCGGCTGAATACATCCGCGTCACCCAGCCCCAGCCATTGCCAGAGCGCGGCGGCGAAGGCACTGAGGAAAAAACCAAGCCAGATCCAGTTGAGCATGGGCCTGTCAGTCCCCGCTGGCGCTGCAGGGGGGCAGGCGCGGAGGCAGGCTGTTGGCGTCCGGGTCGAACCACTGTGGCGCCGACTGGTTCAGCAGGATGCTGGCCTGGCCCGGTACCAGCGCGGCCAGAATGGCGGCGGTTTCGCTGTCGGGTAGACCGTCGAAGCGGGCGGGGCGAAAACGCATCTGGAACGCCGCAATCACGTTGCGGGTTGCCTCATCCAGTTCGCCATGCAACGGAGCGTCGTAGCCCCAGTCGTGCAGGGCGTTCTGGAACCAGCTGATAGTCGGTATACGCCCGCCCAGCCAGTGCTGCATGACGCGTTGACGCTGAGGGTCTGGGCCGACGGCGACGCCGGCGTCGATCAGTTGCTGCCAGGGGAAAAGCGGCCCCGGATCGACCTTGCGCTGGGGAGCGATATCACTGTGTCCGAGCACATTTTCCGGGCTGATGCCGTGGCGTTGCTGGATATCGCGCAGCAGCCGAATCAGCGCATCAATCTGACGCGGATCCCAGGGCGGCCACCGGCGGCAGCTTGCCTGGTCGATATAGCCCGGGTGTACCAGCTCAATGCCGATCGAGCTGCTGTTGAGCCAGGTTCTGCCGCGCCAGCTGCTTTCTCCTGCGTGCCACGCCCGACGGTTCTCGTCGACCAGCCGGTAGATAACCGGATCATGGTCGCTGATCAGATAGTGGCTGCTGACGTCCTGCTCGGTCAGGGTATGCAGCGAGCGCTCGAACCCGGACGAGGTGTAGTGCAGGACGATATATTGGCTGCGACTGTCCTGGCTGCGAGCCTGATAGCGGTCATCAATAATGAGTGCCGGGCTGCAGGCGTTGAGCAGCGCCGCGCAGAAGAGCAGCAGGGTAAGGCGCAGGGCATGGCTCATGGTGAATCGGCGGCGACTATCCGGTTGCGGCCGGCTTCCTTGGCCTGGTACATGGCTCGGTCTGCGCGCTCGAAGGTGCTGTCCAGAGTGTCGCCTTCGCGGAACTCGGTGAAACCGATGGAGATGGTCACCGGCACCGGTTCGTTCTTGAAGTGGAACGGGGCGTGTTCAATCCCGTTGCGCAGCTCTTCCAGTGCGGTGGCTCCCTGCTCAGGCGTGACGCCCGGCATCAAGATGACAAACTCCTCACCACCAAAGCGGCCGATGAAGTCGGTCTTGCGCAGTCGCCGCGAGAGTTGCTGGGCAATCAGTCGCAACACCTTGTCGCCTGCCAGATGACCGAAACGGTCGTTGATCGACTTGAAGTGATCCACGTCCAGCACCACCAGCAGCAACCGGCCGCCATAGCGTTGCCAGCGCTCGTGTTCCTCTTCCATGCGGCGCTGCAGTCCGGCGCGATTGGCCAGCCCGGTCAGGCTATCGATCATGGCCTGGCGGCGCTGCTCCTCCAGGTGGCGGCGGAAGGTCTGCGCTTCTACCTCCATCACCTGAATGCGCTCGACCATGGTGGTGAGCTGTTGCGAAACCTTGTTATCACGTTCCTCGCGCAGTTCACGGGCGCGGTCGATGTTTTCCAGCAGGGAGTTGAGTCGCAACTCCACATTGGCCTTGAGTGAGCTCAAATCGTCTGCGTCGCGCACGTTCTCATTGAGGTCGGCGACCTGGTTGCGAATATCGCCGGCCAGTTCCCGTTCCGCCTCAAGTGAGCCGTTGTAGTTGGTGTGCGCTTGCTCAAGATTGCCCTGGAACTGGCTAAGACGCTGGTTCAACTGCTGCAGATAGCCCTCAAACTCCGCCTGGCGACTCTGCTGGGCTCCCAGTATCAAGCCGGTCAGGCTGTCGAGCAGCGCAGCCAGTTCATACCAGTTGAGCCCGCGACTGACCTGCTCACGCAGGCGGTCGCGAATGGTCTGCTGGACTTCTATCACCTGCAGCTCGTTAAGCAGGTTCAGCAGGATAGACTCGATATGGGCGGCGACCTGGGAGAAGCTCTGTTGTTCTCCGCTGATCACACCTGTGATGGCCGGTTGCTCTGGTTCGACAGGCCCGGCCTGATCATCTTCGTGATGCGCGAGTTGTTCGCTCGCCTCAGGCAGAGGGCCCGCCTGGCTGGGTTCATTGTCAGCGCGGCGTTCACCTCGACCGAACAGGCGCCCCCACAGGCCGGCGGTTTCTGCTTCCGGCTCGGACTGGAGGATCTCGCCCTGCAGTTGCTGAAGGTCTCCAAGAATGCTGTCGAGCTGGCGTGGCAGCTCACCCAGATCAGTCAGGCGGCGACCGAGCGTGCGCAGTGCCTTGGCTGCGTCCTTCGGCGGTTCGCTGTCCTGCAGTTGGTCGATGATGGTCTGCAGGCTTTTGGCGATATTGCTGGCGCGCTCCTGACGTTTCTGGTCCGCGGTGAGTACGGCATGTTCCAGCTTGGGCAGCAGGTCGGCCAGCATGCTGGGTGGTGCATCCGCCCGCAGGGCGCGACGCAACTCGTTCAGGCGCTTGTCCAGCAGGGGGTCGATGCCTGATGCGGCAATACTGACGCGAACCAACCCTCGCTTGAGCAGTTCCGTCTGCTCGCCGGGCTCAACAGTCTGGCAAGAGCCTTCGGCGATAGGGTGGATATCCGGCATGGGGGCTCCAAGGATTGGTGTCTCAGAGATTATAGGTGATGCAGATGTTCTGACTAGGGCCTGTTAACGCTAATTAGCTTCAAGTCTCTCCATGTGTGATACTTCGCGCATGGAAATTACCCCCGAACAATTCTCGATCATTGAGCATTGCTTCCCGCGACAGCGGGGCAACGTAAGTCTGTCCAACCTGAA